>DASVTG010000663.1:0-2834 GCA_036387695.1 Hymenobacter sp.
TGAAGGTCAATTCCATCATCCCCCTTTCGGCGGCCGAACTGCCCAAGGAACGCATGAAAAAATGGGGCTGGCACCAGTTTTTCACCTACGTGAAGCTGCGGCCCGGCACCGACGCCCAGCAGACCCAGGCCAAGCTGCGGAGCTACGTGGCCGAAAAGGTGAACCCGACCCTGCCCGAGGACGACAAGGTGACGGACCTTTCGTTTCTGCAGCCCCTGCGCGAGGTGCACCTGTATTCCTCGAACTTCAAGTACGACTCGTCGGTGAAGGGCAACATCACCTACGTGAAGGCGCTGGGCTTTATTGCCGCGTTCATTCTGCTCATTGCCGGCTTCAACTTCGTGAACCTGTCCACGGCCAAGTCGATGCAGCGCGCCAAGGAAGTGGGCATCCGCAAAACCATTGGGGCCAGCCGCGAGCAGCTGATGTTGCAATTCCTGAGCGAAACCGTGCTGCTCACGCTGGTGAGCGTGGTGCTGGCCACGGTGCTCACGGCCCTGCTCCTGCCCTCGCTGAACACCTTCACGGGCAAAACCATGACGTTTGATTTGCTCACCAACCCGGCGCTGCTGGGCCTGCTGGCCTTGCTGACGGTGGTGGTGGGGCTGTTGGCGGGCTTCTACCCGGCGCTGGTGCTCTCCAGCTTCCAGCCGGTGAAGGTGCTGAAAAGCGCCGTGGTGACCGACGGCTTGTTTGGCCGGGTGCAGTGGCTGCGGCACGGGCTGATTGTGGTGCAATTCGCGCTGTCGGTGTTCCTGATAATCTGCGCGCTGGTGGTGTTCCGGCAGGTGAGCTACCTGCACAACAAAGACCTGGGCTTCAACCGCGACCAAATCATGTTTTTCCCCATGCGCGGCGACAACATGAACCAGCACTACGACACCTTCAAGAACGAGCTGGCTCAGGTGCCGGGCGTGGCGTCGGCCAGCATCGGCTACGGCTTTCCCGGCGACCAGGTGGCCGGCGACGGCATCATCGTGCCCACCAACGGCGAGGACAAGGAGAAGAGCGTGACCCAGCTGATGGTGGACTACGACTACCTCAAAACCCTGGGCCTGCAGCTGGTGACGGGCCGAGACTTCTCCCAGGACATGAAAACCGACAAAGACCAAGCCTTCATCATCAATGAAACGGCCGTGAAAGAACTCGGCTTCGGTACGCCCGACAAAGCCCTGGGCCAAACCCTAAAGTGGAAAGTATGGAGTGACAAAAACCCCGATTCCTTGAAAATTGGCAAGGTCATCGGGGTGGTGAAGGACTTCCACTACAAGAGCCTATACGACAAGCTGGAGCCCGCCGTGCTGCAGATTTTCCCCGGTGCCTACTGGAAAGTAGCCGTGAAGCTCAAGGCCGATAACATTGGCAACTCGGTGGAGGGCGTGAAGCAGGTGTGGGCCAAGTTCAGCCCCGAAAGCCCCATCGAATACAAGTTCCTGGACGACAACTTCGACCAGATGTACAAGGCAGAAGACAAGCTCAAGTCCCTGCTCTGGATTTTTACCGGCATCGCCATTTTCGTGGGCTGCCTCGGGCTATTCGGGCTGGCCACTTACGCCGCCGAGCGCCGCAAAAAGGAGATTGGCATTCGGAAAGTACTGGGTGCCAGCGTGGGCAGCATCGTGGGCTTGCTATCGAAGGAATTCCTGGTGCTGGTGCTGGTGGCGGCCGTCATCGCCTTCCCCGCCGCGTGGCTGGCCATGAGCCGCTGGCTGCAAGACTTCGCCTACCGCATCGACATGCCGCTGTGGGCCTTCCTAGCGGCGGGGCTCACGGCCGCCGCAGTGGCTTTCCTCACGGTGAGCTATCAGGCCGTGCGCGCCGCCACCATGAACCCGGTGAATAACCTCCGGGCACAGTAACTCCCTTCCCGGGAGTAATACCAGACAATATTTTGTAAGAATCTCCCCATTTCCACCGGCCGGGGATATAAGGTTGAAGAAACCAATGACTCTTCTCCAATGGCGTCACCGCGCCTTTTACTCTCAATCTCCGTTCCCAAGGAACTGAATCAACAACCGTTGCTTGATTATTACGCTTCTTAGGCTGAGCGGGGCGCGTTTACGGCACGACCGTGGCTGTTGCAGAACTCTGGTTAGGTGGTTCTTTTTTGGGCAGCCACTTTGCGGATGCCCCAGTGGGCGCTTTGGGGGGCCTTTTTCGCCGCCAAGGGCACCCACTGGCCGTCAGCAGCGGCCTGGGCAAGGCCATGGCTAGGCTCAGTTGCCCTTCAGGCCGGTACTTGAGCAGCTTTTTGAGGTTGTAGGCCACGGCCGTGAGCAGCCTGGTTTTGTGGGCCCCGGCCCGGCCGCGCACGTTCATGCGGCGCAGGCCGTAGTGGTGAATCAAGCTCCCGAACACGGGCTCCACCGTGCTTTGCCGGACCCGCCGCATACGCTGGCCTCGGCGGCTTTGCTGCCGCAGCCAGGCGCGGCGGTAGGCTGCGTCGTAAATCGTGCGGTTACTCTGCTTGCGCCGGGCCCGTGGGGCGCAGGTCGGTCTGCGCGGGCACTGTTGGCAGTCGCGGCAGGCGGCCCAATAGTTTTGTGCCAGCTCCCTTCCTGATTAGTATCGTACTTCTGAAAGGGGAGCGTTTTGCCTCCGGCGCAGGTAAAAGTATCGGTCAGGGGGGCGTAAGTGAAGCCGTCGAGGCCGGGCTTGTACTTGCCAAAAACGGGTATCCACGCCCCGATGTGCTGGGCTTCGAGCAGGGCATAATTCGAGCCGGTGCTGTGCCCGGGCGGCGAGGTCTCGCTTACGGCCACCGCGACGCCGGGCCCCGCCGCGTACGCGTGGTCCACCGGGGCCACGACGCCCGCGGTGCGGGTGCGGCAGCC
>DASVTG010000664.1:0-2970 GCA_036387695.1 Hymenobacter sp.
CCTACCCCACCGAAGTGCTGCGTCTGGCCACGGCCCTGCACTTCGAGCGCCGCGAGAAGAAAAGCAAGCGGGCCGCCGTGGTGCTACTGGGTGCCAACACCAACCAGATTATTCTGGAGCAGTTTCTCAACATGCTGCAGCCGCACGAGCGGCCCGAATTTGCGGCCAGCCACCCGCCGGGCACGCTGTCGCTGCTGTACTCCTCGCCCGAAGAAGCGACCTTGATGTACGCCACCCCCGAGCAGTTCCAGCGCTTCGCCCGCTTCATCTACCAGATTCCGGCGGAAAAACAGGTTTTTGTGCCGCCGGCGCTGCTCAGTTCCGACATGCCCACTCTGCAGGAAGCCGTGCGCGTGTTTGGCTTTCACGAAATGCGCGTGCAGGGCTACACCACCGAGCAAGTGCTGGCCCGTTTGCAAGGCCGATAACGAATTGAGTGAAAAGTTAAAAGTTGAGAGTTAAAAGCTACTGCCGCCTGCACGCATGAACAGGCTAGCTTCTTATCCCCTTTTAACTCTCAACTTTTAACTTATAACTGATTTATGAAGCCTGACTTCTCTACCATTGCCTATAATGCGGCGGCGCCCGAGGGCGCTCCTGCGGCTTCGGAAACGGCCGCGGCGCTTACGCCCGAAGGCATTGCCATCAAGGCCAGCTACGGGCCCGAAGACATTGCCCATCTGGACCACCTGGGCTTTGGCGCGGGGCAGGCGCCCTACCTGCGCGGGCCCTACGCCAGCATGTACGTGCAAAATCCGTGGACCATTCGGCAGTACGCGGGCTTTTCGACCGCGGAAGCGTCCAACGCTTTCTACCGCCGCAACCTGGCGGGCGGGCAAAAAGGCCTGAGCGTGGCGTTTGACCTGGCCACGCACCGCGGCTACGACTCCGACCACCCGCGGGTGCAGGGCGACGTGGGCAAGGCCGGCGTGGCCATCGACTCGGTAGAAGACATGAAAATCCTCTTCGACCAAATTCCGCTGGACCAGATGTCCGTGTCGATGACCATGAACGGGGCCGTGCTGCCGGTGCTGGCCTTCTACATTGTGGCGGCCGAGGAGCAAGGCGTGAAACCCGAACAACTGGCGGGCACCATTCAGAACGACATTCTGAAGGAGTTCATGGTGCGCAACACCTACATCTACCCACCCGCGCCGAGCATGCGCATCATCGCCGACATTTTCAGCTACACGGCGGCGCACATGCCCAAGTTCAACAGCATTTCCATCTCGGGCTACCACATGCAGGAAGCCGGCGCCACCGCCGATTTGGAGCTGGCCTACACCCTGGCCGATGGCCTGGAGTACGTGCGCGCCGGCCTGGCGGCGGGCATGAAGATTGACGAGTTTGCCCCGCGCCTGTCTTTCTTCTGGGCCATCGGCATGAACCACTTCATGGAGATTGCCAAGCTGCGTGCCGGGCGCCTGCTGTGGGCCAAGCTCATGCAGCAGTTCAGCCCCACCAACCCCAAAAGCCTGGCCCTGCGCACGCACTGCCAAACTTCGGGCTACTCCCTCACCGAGCAGGACCCCTACAACAACGTGGCCCGCACCACCATTGAGGCGCTGGCGGCCGTGCTCGGGGGCACCCAAAGCCTGCACACCAACGCCCTGGATGAGGCCATTGCCCTGCCCACCGACTTTTCGGCCCGCATTGCCCGCAACACCCAGCTCTACCTCCAGCACGAAACCGACGTCACCAAAGTGGTAGACCCCTGGGGCGGCTCCTACTACGTGGAAACCCTCACCCACGAGCCGGCCGACAAGGCCTGGGCCTTGATTCAGGAAGTAGAAGAATTGGGCGGCATGGCCAAGGCCATCGAAACCGGCTTGCCCAAGCTGCGCATCGAAGAAGCGGCTGCCCGCAAGCAGGCGCGCATCGACGCCGGCAAGGAAATCATCGTGGGCGTGAACAAGTACCAGACCACGGAGAAAACCGAGGTCGAAGTGCTCGACATTGACAACGACGCGGTGCGCGAAAGCCAGATTGCCCGCCTCAAAACCATCCGTGCCACGCGGGATAACGTGGCCGTGAAAGTGGCGCTGGCTGCGCTGACTGAGGCAGCCGGCGTGCGCCTGGATGAGTTAAAAGTTGAAAGTGAAAAGTTAAAATCCGACGATGGTCAGGATGCTACCGCCCCTTTTAATTTACTAACCCTGGCCGTAAACGCCGCCCGCGCCCGCGCCACCCTGGGCGAAATCTCTGATGCCCTGGAAGCCCAGTACGGCCGCCACCAGGCCACCACGCGCACCGTGGCGGGCGTGTACTCACAGGAAATGTCGCACAACGAAGCCTTCGAACAAGCCCGCGCCGCCGCCGAGGAATTTGCCGCCCGCGAAGGCCGCCGCCCCCGCATGCTGGTCGCCAAAATGGGCCAGGACGGCCACGACCGCGGCGCCAAAATCATCGCCACGAGCTTCGCCGACGTAGGTTTCGACGTCGACATTGCCCCCCTCTTCCAAACGCCCGCCGAAGTGGCCCGCCAAGCCGCCGACAACGACGTGCACGTAGTGGGCGTGAGCAGCCTCGCCGCCGGCCACAAAACCCTGCTTCCCCAGCTCCTCACGGAGCTAAAGGAGTTAGGGCGCGAAGACATTCTGGTCATCGCCGGCGGCGTGATTCCCGCCCAGGACTATAAGTTTCTGTTTGATGCCGGCGTGGCCGGGGTGTACGGGCCGGGTACGGTAATCGCCACCGCCGCGCTGGAGATTCTGGGGAAGTTGGGGGAGTAGGTTCCTTACTTTTGTCTTTGCTTATGATAGAACGCCTCATCATCCGAAATTTCGCCGGACTCAACCTGACCCTTGACGTTGGTGAAATCACCATCCTCATCGGCCCACAGGCTAGTGGCAAAAGTGTGTGCGCTCGGTGCTTGTATTGGTTTCGTTCATTTTTCTCTGACTTAACATTTGGTGGCGAGGTTGGCGCTGACAAACGTGGCATGGATGCCTTGTACCTAGAAGGATTCAA
>DASVTG010000665.1:0-9316 GCA_036387695.1 Hymenobacter sp.
GAGGGCGCCGCCCACGCCCAGCGGCGCGAAGTACATCACCACGTTGGTGAACTTGAACATGACTTCCGACAAGCTCTCGCACACTTCCAGCATCACGCGGCGGGGGCGCTCGGGCGTGAGGGCCAGGCCGATGGCGAACAGGATGGCGAAAATGACGACTTGTAGCACCTGGCCCTCGGCCACCGACTTGGCGATGTTTTCGGGGAAGATGTGCAGGATGATGTCGGCGGCCGTTTGGGTGGGCACGGCGGCCAGCGTTTCTTCTTTCACGCCCGCTTGGCTGATGCCCACGCCGGCTTTGGAAAGGTTAATGGCCGCCAGCCCGATGAAAAGAGCAAACGTGGTGACGATTTCGAAGTAAATCAAGGCCTTGAGCCCCATGCGGCCCACCTGCTTGAGGTTGGCGTGGCCGGCAATGCCCACCACCAGCGTGGCAAAAACCAGCGGCGCGATGATGGTTTTCACCAAGCGCAAAAAGGCGTCGCTCAGCACTTTGAGGCTCATGGCCACGCCCGGGGCGTCGTGCCCCAACTCGATGCCGACCAGCATGCTCACCACAATCCAAAGGGTGAGAGAGCGGCGGGGGGCCACGGCGGCGGCCACCGCCAGCAGGGCCAGCCAGCGGGCGGCTACGGGTACAACTGGGGGCAGGGCCACCAGGTTTTTCGCTGCGAGCACCGTGAGGATGCCAGCAATCAGCAATAAAAGGACTGCAACGAGAGGTAAACGGGATTTCGTCATGCAATTAAACAGGGCCGTGGGTCGGGAATGAGGGCCTAAAGAACGGCATTATCCGGCCAGCAAGCCCAACCATCGTCTTGGCGCGAGCCCGCACGGCAGCTAAAACACCCCGGATAAGGGTGGCGCGGGGCGTTTCAAAACAACTCGTTTCGCTGGACCAGGGAAAGAATGGTCAGCAACAGATGGTGAAGACGGCTGCTGAATGAGTGGGCACTGCAGAACTAGAAAAAAGGCGAAGCCTGGGTCTTGGATTAGCCTTAGCGGCGGTGTGCGTTCATGTTTTAGGCATCTGGCACGAGGCAGGGACGCATAGTTGCGTCTCGTCGTCCGCGCCGGTCACAACTCATGTCCACGTCATCGTTCAACGACGAGACGCAAGGATGCGCCTCTACCCCCGTTCGACCATTTGTGGGCATTTAGCATAACCGTAGGGGATGGCTCAAGCAGGCTATTGGCTGGGCTCGGTGCCAACTGTTCGAGGGAATGGCTGCATCTTCGGGCCCTTTTCGCTGACGCTTCTGCCTTCCCAATCCATGCTTCACTGGTCCATCCAAGCACTTACGCTGCCGCTCAACTTTGTCTGGAAAATTTCCCGCAACGCTTCGGCCACCAAGACCAACCTGCTGATTGACGTGTCGGGGCAGGGCCACCACGGGCGCGGGGAGGCGGCCCCCAACGTGCGGTACGACGAGTCGCCCGGGCTTCTGCAACAGCAATTTGCCACGCTTCAAGTCCATGGATTGGCCAGCGTCGAGTCGTTGGAAGATTTGGATGCCCTGCTGGCTGCGCAGCCCGTGGCCCACGCGCTAAGTTTTGCTTTGGAAGCGGCGCTGGTGCAGTGGCTGGCCGCCCAAGCCGGGCAGCCGGTGTGGCAGTGGCTGGGCGTGCCCGCACCCGCCGCCCGGTTGCCCACGGCTTTTACGCTGCCAATTATGGAACCCGGGGCGGTGGCTGGTTTCGTGCAAATGCACCGCGCGGCGCGCTTCCAACTGCTCAAACTCAAGGTAAACCAAGCCGAAGGCTTCGAATTACTGCAGGAAGTGGTGCGCGTGCTGCCCGGCCAGGCCCTGCTGGTGGACGGCAACGAGGCGTGGACCGATGCCGACGGGGTGCTGCACTTTCTGGAGCAGGCCGCCGCCCTGCCCGGCTTGAACCTGCGGCTGCTGGAGCAACCCCTGCCCGCTGCCCTGGCCGACGACTACCGCTACCTGCGCCCCCGCAGCGCCGTGCCGCTGCTGGCCGACGAGTCGGTGACCGACACAGCCGACTTTGCCGAAATAGCCCGGCAGTTCCACGGCGTGAACGTGAAGCTCATGAAAGCCGGCGGCTACCGGCGGGGCATTGACTTGCTGCGGCGCACCCGCGCCCACGGCCTGCTGCCCATGCTGGGCTGCATGGTGGAAACCAGCGTGGGCATAGCCGCAGCCCTGAACATCAGCGCGCTAGCCGAGGTGCACGACCTCGACGGCATTCTCGTGGTGAAGGATGAGCCGTTTGGGTTGGTGCGGGAGGCAAACGGGGAAGTTTTCTTTCCCGGATAGCCCGGCTTTATTTGGGCACGGCCATTTGCGCATCGAGGCGGGCCAGCTGCTCGTCGATGGACTTGGTGTCGGGCATGTCGGTGCGGCCCTGGCTGAGCAAGTTGACTTTTTGCGTCAGCAAGTCCACCTTTTTGCTGAGCAGCGAGGCTTGCATGGCGGGGTTGGCGTAGCCCGGGCCGCGCTGCACGTAGGCGTCGTACTTGGCGCCGCCGGCCGCGGGAGGTTGGTTGCGGGCCGCGGCCGCGCTGGCCGGGGTGGCAAACACCACGCCGCCATCGGCGCGCACGTAGTCGCCCTCGCGCAGGGTCAGCTTTTTGCCCTGGGGGTTCACTTTGTCGGCCGGCATTTCCACGATGCCGTTTTTGTAGTTGATTTTGACGCCGCTGCGCAGCTTCACGTTCTGGGTGAGGGGCGTGAGCTGGCTGCCTTCGCGGCGCATCACTTCGCCGTCTTTGAACACGAATTGGGTGCGTGCGGTGGTTTGGACGGGAAAACCGCCATCTTGGGCCGCCGCCAGGCGGGGGGCTGCGGAAAGGCTGCCGACAACGAGCACGGAAAACATCAAACGTTTCATGGCAATGGGAAAAGGTGAATGTGCGCCAATACGTGTTTTGTCGAGCTTGGGTAAAATACCGTTGAGGTAATCTGCTTTATTTTTCAAAATAGTTGGAAACAATGTTGTGACATTTAATGTAGGTACATATATTTGCACTCGGTTCCACTGCATACCATGCGCATCGAAGACGAAATCAAACAGCCCATCTTTCGCGACCAAGCCCAAAAGGCCATCATCAACTTGGTGTACACGGCGGGGTGGCTGCAGCTGCGCCAAGCGGCGGCTTTCAAACCGTTCGGCCTCACGCTCCCTCAATTCAACATCCTGCGCATTTTGCGCGGCCAGCACCCGCTGCCGGCCACCGTGGCGTTGCTCATCGACCGCATGCTGGACAAAACCAGCAACGCCTCCCGCATCGTGGACCGGCTGGAAGAGAAGAAACTGGTGACCCGCACCGTGTGCCCGGCCAACCGGCGGGCCGTGGACATTCGCATCACGCCAGCGGGCCTGGAGTTGCTCACGCGCATCGAAGAGGCCGGCTTGCTGGAGGCCAACGGCACCAACCACCTGACCGAGGACGAACTGCGGCAGCTCAACGCGCTGCTTGATAAACTGCGCACCGAAGCCTAACCGGTTTGCCTGTCTTTAAATCCCACCGACTTTCTGGCACATTTTTTCGTTGCGGTCCGCCGCATTACTTTCCTTTTTTCTTCATTTCTTTTTACAACTTTCATTTTCCAATGAAAAAGTACCTGTTGCCCGCTCTGTTTGCTGTTGCCGTGCTTGGCACCGTTCCTGCTGCTTCGGCGCAAAAAAATAACAGCACCAAAATGGCCACCAACGCCCCGGGCTACAAGCTGCAGCCGCAGCTGAGCACCCTGGGCTGGGAAGGCAAAGCCGTAACGCACGGCCACAACGGCACCATGCAGTTCACCGACGGGGAGCTGCTGGTGAAAGGCAACGCCATCGTGGGCGGCACCGTGACCGTGGACATGAAGACCATGAAAGCCACCGACATCGCCGACGCCGAAAGCCAGGGCAAATTCGTGGGCCATATGAGCAGCGACGACTTTTTCGGCGTGGCTTCGTACCCCACTTCCACCTTCAAAATCGTGAGCGTGACGCCCATCAAAGGCGCCGCCAAGGATGCCGACAACGCCACCATCGCCGGCGACATGACCATCAAAGGCGTGACCCAGCGCATCAGCTTCCCCGCCAAAGTGGGCGTGAAAGGCGACTTGGCCTCGGCTACCGGCAAAGTGACCATCGACCGCACCAAATACGGCCTGAAGTACGGCTCGAAATCCTTCTTCGACAGCATCGGCGACAAAGCCATCAACGACGACTTCACGTTGACCTTCAACGTAATCGGCAAGAAGTCCTAGGCTCAGTCCGCGTAAGCTGCAAAGCCGGCAATTGGCTTTCAAAGCGGTGCCGGTTCAGCAACAAAAAAACCCTGCGGTGTTCGCAGGGTTTTTTTGTTGCTCCTGTGGTTAAACTACCGTGGCGCCTGGGCGGGGGCGGCCTGTGGCGCGGGCGCAGGTGCCGCGGAGGGCGCCGGCATGGCAGCCGCGGGGGGTGGGGGCGGCGTAGCGGTGCGCATCTCCACGCGAATGGGCGCTACGGCCGTTTCGCGGAAGCTGAGGAGGCCATAGACGGTTTCGCCCGGTTTGATATTTCGGTTGGTGAGGTCGCGGGCAGCGAATTCCTTGCGCATGTTGGAATTAGCTGAACTTGCGCCCAGTATGTTCCCGCCGGCGATGAAAGGGCCGGTGGGTATAAAAGAGCTGCTTTGGTTTATCGTTCCGTAGCTGGAGACGGTCGTCTTGGTGATGGTAACGTTGGCCAGTAGGTAAAGCAGGTAAATGGCCACCCCCTGTTTCATGTCCTGGGAGGCAATGGCCGAAGGCGTGGGCGTCACGGCACGGTCGCCGTAGAACAGCACCAGGTCGCGGGAGAAATTGACTTCCCGGTCCCAGTTGTTGGTCACGCGCAGGGCCACCACGTGGTAGCCCTTTTTGGCTTCCTTCTTCACGTATTTTTTGTTGCGGCCGTTGAGGCGGAAAGCATCAAACTGGTAGGCTACGTCTACCGGTCCCGATGATTGCGAGGAGGTATAGGTGGCAATTTTATCGGGCCGAATGGCCGTGTAAGAACCGGCGCAGCCGGTGGTGAAAGCCAGCAAGCCGGCCGCGCAAAGATGCGTAAATCGTAGATTCATAAAATGGGTTGAGGGTAGACAATTGGGTTCAAAGCTACGTGGGAATTTCAAACGACCGGGGCAACTCGAAGGCGAGGTGCTGGCTTTTTTTTCGGCTGTGCAGCTCGCGCAATATTCCGTCCAACTCGTCCTTGTATTCTAACCATAAATCTTCGTGCAGGCTTTTGAGCACCATGGCCGGCAACCGGGAGGCGAGCCGGGCCGTGGCCTTGAAAAAGCCGTCGTAGACGCTGTCGAACTGCCCCGAATAGTTGTCGATGCACTGCCGCAGGATGTACACGAGCAGGTCGGTTTCGAGCTGCTTGTTTTTGGTGATGCGGCGGGCGCGGGCCGCTTCCTGCACGCTGGCGCGGAGGGCTTTCACCAAGCTGCGGTTGAGCAAGCGGCCCGAAACCGCCACGTTGAACAGCTCGTGGATGCGGTCGGCCGTTTCCTCCTGAATCTGGCCCACGGTGACGTCGGCCACCAGCTCAAAGCGGAACGTTTCGTACAGTTCGGCGTCGCGGCGCACGGCGCGCAGCAGCAAGGCCTCTTTTTCGGCCTCGGGGAGGCGCTTGAGGGCTTTTTTGAAGTCGGGAGAAGGGACGGGCATTGAAAAGCAGAACTAATGGGAAGGTCGTTACGGATTCGGGGCCGGGCGTGGCCGGTAGGCCGGTGGCGGTTCCGGCCCAAAATCTACGCCTTGCCCCATGGATTCTTCGGAAGTGGGCGCGGGGACGTGAAGCCTGCGAGCGGGGCAAAACGCGGGGCAGGGCAGGGGCCAAAGCGGGAAATCAAGTGGGTTCAACGAAACGAATCCAGCGTTTTTAGAGTTATTACAAGCTGCCCAACCCGGGCCATTTCCTGCGTAAATTTGCCCCATGAACACGCGTCCGCAAATTGAGAATGATGAAGAGGTCCTGTTGCTCGAAGAAGAAGTCGAGCTGCGCAACCTCGTCGTCTACAACGACGACATCAATACCTTCGACCACGTCATCAAAACCCTGATGGACGTGTGCGGCCACCAGCCCGAGCAGGCCGAGCAGTGCACCCTGCTCATTCACTACAAGGGCAAATGCGCCGTCAAAGTCGGCACCTACGAGGAACTGGAACCCTTGTGCACAGCCATTCACGACCGCGGCATTTCGGCAGACGTCGTTTAAAAATAGCTTTTAGCCGTTGGCTGTTAGCCATTAGCTTTTTCGTTTAAACGAATGAGCGCATGGATTTGAGCTGATAGCTAACAGCCAAAAGCTAATAGCTAACTTAATGGAGTTTCCCTCAAAATTGATTGAAAACGCCGTGGGCGAGCTGGCCCGCCTGCCGGGCATAGGCCGCAAAACGGCCCTGCGCCTGGCGCTGCACCTGCTCAAGGCCGAAATGGACACCACGGCCACGCTGGCCGAGGCGCTGGCCAAAATGCGCTTCGAAATAACCTACTGCCGCACCTGCCACAGCATTTCCGACTCGGAAGAGTGCGGCATCTGTGCCAACAAGCTGCGCGACCACAGCCTGGTCTGCGTGGTGTCGGACGTGCGCGACGTCATTGCCATCGAGAACACCGGCCAGTACAAAGGCGTGTACCACGTGCTGGGCGGCGTTATCTCGCCCATTGAAGGCGTGGGGCCATCCGACTTGCACATCGATTCTTTGGTAGCGCGCGCGGCGGCGGAAGACTCCGAAATCCGTGAAGTCATCCTGGCCATTTCGCCGACCATGGAGGGCGACACCACGGCCTTTTACCTCTCGCGCCGCCTGCGCGACCTTCCCACCGTGCACATCAGCACCATTGCCCGCGGCATCCCGATGGGCGGCGAACTGGAGTACGCCGACGAAATCACGCTGGGCCGCAGCATCGTGGAGCGCCTGCGCCAGTCGCGGTAACTTTTCCGAGCTCACAAGAACGAGTACCCCGAAATTCTGTTTCGGCCCGCCAGAACCACTGCGTTCGCACGGCCGAAACAGAATTTCGGGGTACTCGTTCTAATTTCGCCCCCTGTGGTGAAGCTCTCCGTGGTTATTGTCAATTACAACGTCTGCTATTTTCTGGAGCAGGCGCTGCTTTCGGTGCGGCGGGCGGTGGAGAAGCTGGGCCGGCCCGTGGAGGTGTTCGTGGTCGACAACAACTCGGCCGATGGGTCGGTGGCCATGGTGCGGGCGCGGTTCCCGGAAGTCATTCTTATTGCCAACCGCACCAACCCCGGCTTCTCAAAAGGCAACAACCAAGCCCTGCGCCGCGCCACCGGCCAGTACCAGCTGCTGCTGAACCCCGATACGGTGGTGGAGGAAGACACCTTTCGGGCGTGCTGCGACTTCATGGACGCGCACCCTGATTGCGGGGGCTTGGGCGTGAAGATGCTGGACGGGCAGGGGCGGTTTTTGCCCGAAAGCAAGCGCGCCCTGCCCACGCCGGCCGTGGCTTTCTACAAGATGTTTGGGCTGGCGCGGTTCTTTCCCACTTCCCACACCTTCGGGCGCTACCACCTGGGCTACCTGAGCCCCGAGGAGACCCACCAAGTGGAGGTGTTGAGCGGCGCTTTCATGCTGCTGCGCAAAGTTGCGCTCGACCAAGTGGGCCTGCTTGACGAAGCCTATTTCATGTA
The DNA here is from genome assembly GCA_036387695.1 of Hymenobacter sp. Lineage (GTDB taxonomy): Bacteria > Bacteroidota > Bacteroidia > Cytophagales > Hymenobacteraceae > Hymenobacter. Next base: position 7,642 of record DASVTG010000665.1, read on the forward strand.
CGGCGAGGACATTGACCTCTCGTACCGCCTCACGCAGGGCGGCTGGAAGAACTACTACTTCCCCGGCACCCGCATCATTCACTACAAGGGCGAAAGCACCAAGCGCACGAGCGTCAACTACGTGTTTGTGTTTTACCGCGCCATGGTGATTTTTGCCCGCAAGCACTTTGCGCCGCGCCGGGCGGGGTTGTTTTCGCTGCTGCTCAATGCGGCCATCTGGCTGCGGGCGGGGGCGGCTTTGGTGCAGCGGCTGGCCACCCGGGTGGCCCCGCTGCTGCTCGACGCGGGCCTGGTGTGGGGCGGCATGTACTTCCTGAAAACGTACTGGGAACGCAACCACAAGTTTGTGCCCGGCGATTATCCGCCGCAATACATGCTGGTGGCGGTGCCGGCCTACATCCTGGTCTGGCTGACCTCCGCTTACCTGAGCGGCGCCTACGACCCGCCCATTAAAACCTCGCGGGTGGTGCGGGGCATCTTTGTGGGCACGCTGTTGATTTCGGCGGCCTCCAATTTTCTGGATGCCTGGCGCTTTTCCAAGGCCCTCATCATTTTGGGCGGGGCGTGGGCGGTGGCCGCCATTGTGGGCCGGCAGCTGCTGGCGCACTTTCTGAAATACCGCGACTTGCGCCTGAGCGAGCGGCGCCAGAAAAACATTGCCATTGTGGGGTCGGGGCCCGAAAGCCGCCGCGTGCGCAGCTTGCTGGAAGCGGCCAGCGTGCAAGCCCGCGTGATTGGCTACGTGGAAGTAGAGCCCCTCACCCCGTTGCCAAGCCAGCTGGCTGAACCCCTGGACGCCTCCGCGCCGCACTTGGAAGAACCGCTCGGCGAGTTGCGCCAACTGGCGGACATCATTCGCCTGTATGCGCTGGACGAGCTGATTTTCTGCGGCAAAGACTTGCCCGCCAGCCACATCATCACCCTGATGCTGAGCCTGCCTACCGTGCCCCCGGTGGCTTACAAAATCCTGCCCGAAGACAGCCAGTACATCATCGGCAGCAGCAGCAAAGACGCGCCCGGCGACTACTACACCCTCGACATCGCTCTCAATCTGTACCAGCCGCGCCAAGCGCGCGCCAAGCGCCTGCTCGACGTGCTGAGCAGCGCCGGCTTGCTGCTGCTCACGCCGCTGCTGCTGTGGTTTCAGCCGCGGAAAGCCGGGTTTTTGCGCAACTGCCTCGCGGTACTTTTTGGCAGCCGGACCTGGGTGGGCCTGCGCTACACGCCCGGCCCGGCCCGCAGCGTGCCCGCCGTGCTCTCGCCCGCCGACGCGGCTGCGGCCGTGGCCCCGCTAAACGAGGTGACGCGCCGGCGGCTGGAGCTCCTGTACGCCAAGGACTACGAGCCCAGCACCGATTTGAGCGTGCTATGGCGCTGTTGGCGCCATTTGGGGCAGTAGCGCGACTCCGTGATACGGTTTGTGTGCCCCATGATTTCTTGTGATTAATCGTGTGTCAATGTAAACTACTTGGCTCGACGGCAGCGCCACTAGCCTTACTTCCGTAGATTTACCATCGCATCATCAGCGCCCTTGCCATGTCCGATACCGCTACCCTCGTGTCCGTTTCGCCGCTCTCCAACCGCCTGCAGGCCATGAATGAGTCGGCCACCATTGCCATGGCCAAGAAATGCCGCGAGCTCATTGCCAAAGGATTTGACGTCATCAACCTGAGCT
>DASVTG010000666.1:0-17965 GCA_036387695.1 Hymenobacter sp.
CGACAAAATATACGCCGACTTACAGTAAAAACCCTGCGCCTCATTCTTTTAACTTCTTCCCGTCCTCTTTTCTGGTTGCTGCTGGGCCTGGTTCTCATGGTGGGGCTGCTGCTGCTAGGGCTGCGCGTGGGCAGCTACGCCACGCCCTATTCCTTCATCCTGAACACCTTTCTTCACTACGACCCCACCGACCCCGCGCAGCTGGTGCTGGTGCAGCTGCGGCTGCCGCGCATCATTCTGGCGCTGCTGGCCGGCGCCAGCCTGGCGGTGAGCGGCTACTTGCTCCAAACGCTGGTTACCAACCCCTTGGCTGACCCGTACTTGCTGGGCACGGCTTCGGGGGCGTCGTTGGGGGCCATCGCAACTTACGTGCTGGTGCCGTCGCTTACCCTGGCGGGCGTGTACTTGCCGCCGGTGGCGGCTTTGGCGGGCGCCTTTGGGGCCACGCTGCTGGTGGTGGCGCTGGGCACCCGGCGCGGGCGCATTTTGCCAGCGCCGCTGCTGCTGGCGGGCGTGGCGGTGGGGGCCTTGGCGTCGGCCGTGGGGAGCTTGCTCACCTTCCTGGCCTCGCCCGAAGGCAGCTTGCGCAGCGTGGTCTTTTGGGCGTTTGGCAGCTTCGAGCGGGCCGGGTGGAGCGTGCTGCCGTACCCGGCCGCGGCGCTGGGCATCAGCTTGTTCGTGCTGGCCTTTTTGCAGAAAGACCTCAACCTGCTGCTGCTGGGGGAGGAGCGCGCCGCGGCCCTGGGCCTGCCGGTGGCGCAGCGGCGCTGGCTGCTGGTGGGGCTGGCCGCCGGGCTCACGGGCGGGGTGGTGGCGCTTTGCGGGCCGGTGGGCTTTGTGGGCTTGCTGGCGCCGCACCTCACGCGCGGGCTGCTGGGGGCCACGGGGCGCTACAATTTGCTGGCGTGCGCAGTACTGGGCGGGTGTTTTTTGCTGGCCTGCGACCTGCTCGCGCGGCTGCTTTACCCGCCGGCGGGGCTGCCCGTGGGCTTGGTCACGGCCCTGTTCGGGGTACCCTTCTTCGTATATTTGCTGCGGAAAAATAATTAAGCTGTTGGCTTCTAGCTGTCAGCTTTCAGCCCTTTTTCTAGGAAGCACAAAGGAGCTAATGGCTAAATGCTAGCAGCTAACAGCTCAAAAAAATAATGATATACGTAAGCCGTCAGGAACATTTCAACGCCGCTCACAAGCTGCACAACCCCAAGTGGAGCGACGAGCGCAACCGCGAGGTTTTCGGCCCCTGCGCCAACGCCAACTGGCACGGCCACAACTACGACCTCATCGTGACGGTAAAAGGCCAGCCCGACCCCGAAACCGGCTTCGTGGTGGACCTGAAAGCCTTGTCCGACCTGCTCCGCGAGCACATCACCGACCAAGTCGACCACAAAAACCTCAACCTCGACGTGCCCTTCATGGCCGGGCAGATGGCCAGCACCGAGAATTTGGTTATCGCCTTTTGGCAGATTCTGGAGCGCGAGCTGCCCGCCATCACCCAGGCGCAGCTGCACTGCGTAAAGCTGTACGAAACCCCGCGCAACTTCGTGGAATACTATGGAAGTTAAAAGTTAAAAGGTGAGGGTTAAAAGCTTGCTATTGGTATCTCAAGGTGGCTTTTGACTGTGTTTTTAACTCATAACTTTTAACTTTTAACTCAAAGAATGAAATACTACCTAATAGCCGGCGAACGGTCGGGTGATTTTCACGCCGCTCACCTCATGCGCGAGCTGCGCGGGCACGACACCGCCGCGCAATTCCGCTACTGGGGCGGCGACCAGATGCAGGCCCAGGGCGGCGAGCTGGTGCGTCATTACAAAGATTTGGCCATCATGGGCTTTGTGGAAGCGGCCACGAGCATCCTCAAGTTTCGCGGCTACCTGAAGCAGTGCGAGCAGGACTTGCTCGCCTTCAAGCCCGATGTGTTGATACTGGTGGACTACGCGGGCTTTAACCTGCGCATGGCCAAGTTTGCCAAAGCCAACGGCATCAAGGTGTTCTACTACATATCGCCCAAAATCTGGGCCTGGAACCAGAGCCGGGTGGAGCAGGTGAAGGCGCGGGTCGACAAGATGTTCGTCATCCTGCCGTTTGAGGAAGAATTCTACCAGAAGTTTGGCTACGGCGTGGACTACACCGGCAACCCCACCGCCGACGCGGTGGCCGAGTTTGAGCCCACGGCCGACTTCTTCGAGCGCAACCGCCTGGAGCCCGACCGGCCCATTATTGCCGTGCTGCCGGGCTCGCGCAAGCAGGAAATCGAGGAGATGCTGCACGAGATGATTGCCATTTTGCCCGGTTTTCAGGAGTACCAGTTTGTGGTGGCCGGCGTCACCAACCTCGACCCCAATTACTACAAGCACTTTCACCGCAACGGCATCCGGTTCGTGTTCGACCAGACCTTCGACCTGCTGAGCCACGCCAAGGCTGCCCTGGTCACCAGCGGCACGGCCACCTTGGAAACCGCCCTGTTCGGCGTGCCCCAGATAGTGTGCTACCGCACCAGCGCCCTGAGCTACGCCATCGGCAAAATGGTCATCAAAGTGCCGTACATTTCGTTGGTCAACCTCATTGCGGGGCGCGCCGTGGTGAAGGAGCTGATTCAGGGGGACTTCAACGCCCGCAACCTGCTCGACGAGCTCAAGCTCATGCTGACCGACGCCGACTACATGGCCCGCATCAAGGCCGGCTACGCCGAGTTGCGCGAGAAGCTGGGGCAGCAGCAAGCCGCCAAAAAAACGGCCGATTTGATGGTGAAGTACCTGCGCGCCGCCTAAGCCCGGCACGGGCGTGATTGCGCCGAGCCAGCCGGTGCCCCTGGAGGACCGGGGCCTCATGTAAGTAATAAGTATTCCTTAATTTTCGCAGCTGTTTGATTCCATTCTAGCCTGTACTCTTACATGACGCACCCTTACAAGGACCTGCTGGCCAGCAAGTGGGCAGCAGCCCAGGCGGCTTTCCGAATCCAATTGAGCCGCGTGGGGGCTTTGGTGCTTTTGTTGATGAGCGTGGGTGGGTTCGGAGCCCAGGCCCAGCACGCGCCCCAGTTTTTCCGGCCCGATGCCGCAGCGCGCAGTGCCGCGGCCGGTTCTCCGTTGGCGGCCGCTTTGTTTCATTCCCAGGCCCTGACCCTGGATGTGGCCGGCCTGCGCGCCGCCTTGGCCACCGCGCCCTTGGAGGGCCAGGCTGCGGCCGCGCCGCTGGTGCTGGCGCTGCCCCTGCCCAACGGCGGCACGGGCCAGTTTGCGCTGCGCCAGTCTTCCGTGCTGGCGCCTGAGCTGGCGGCGCGCTTTCCCGAAATCAGAACCTACGCCGGCGTGGGGCTCGACGATGCCTCCGCCTCCGTGCGCCTCGACCTTACGCCGCAAGGCTTTCATGCCCAGGTGCTCACGGGCGCGGGCCTCAGCTTTTACATCGACCCCGTGCGCCGGACCGATGCGCGGCACTACCTCAGCTTTTATCAGCGCGACATGAACCGGGCGGCCACTGGCGCGGCCCCCGCCTGCGGCTTCGAGCCCACTGCGGGCAATGTGAAAGCCGGCATTGCCCGGCGCGTGGCCAAGGCCACCCAAACCACGGCGGCGCGCTCCTCGGGCCCGGTGCTGCGCACCTACCGCCTGGCGCTGGCGTGCACCCCCGAGTACGCCGCCACCAAAGGCAACACGCTGGTCAGCGTGTTGGCCGGCGAGGTAACCACCGTGAACCGGGTGGTGGGCGTGTACGAGAGAGAATTGGCGGTGCGCCTGGTGCTCGTTCCCAACAACGACCAGTTGGTTTTCCTGAACGGCACCGGCCGGCAGCCCGCCCGGCGCTACTCCAATGACGACGGCGAGGCGATGCTGGTGCAGAACCAGTTTACCGTGGACAGCATCATCGGCAACGCCAATTACGACATTGGCCACGTGGTGAGCACCGGCGGTGGGGGAGTGGCCTTCTTGGGCGTGGTGTGCAACCCCACCGACAAAGCCCGGGGCGTGACCGGCTCAGCGAACCCCGTGGGCGACGCCTTCGACATCGATTACGTGGCCCACGAAATGGGGCACCAGTTTGGCGGCAACCACCCCTTCAACGGCGACACCGAACAGTGCGCTTTCCCCAACCGCAACCCGCTCACGGCCTGGGAGCCGGGCTCTGGCACCACCATCATGGCCTACGCGGGCATTTGCGGTCCGGCCAACGACTTGCAGCAGAACTCCGACCCTACGTTTCACACCGGCAACTACGAAGAAATCCAGGATTTCCTCAGCACCACCACCTGCGCCACCACGCAAGCCACCGGCAACACCCCGCCCACGGTAACGGCGCCGGCCAGCGGCAAAACGCTGCCCATCGGCACCCCCTTCAAGCTTACGGCGACGGCGACCGATGCCGAAAACGACGCCTTGACGTACTCGTGGGAAGAATTGGACCTGGGCTCGACCGGGGCACCGACCACGGCCCAGGTGCCTGGCGACAACGTGCCCCTGTTCCGTTCGTTCAACCCCACGCCTTCTCCCACCCGCTATTTTCCCCGCCTCAGCAACTTGGTGGCCAACACCACGCTCATCGGCGAGCGGCTGCCCACGGTGACGCGCGCCCTGAAATTTCGCTGCACGGCCCGCGACGAGCACAACGGCCCCGCCGGCGTCATCGGGGGCGTGAATTTTAGCCAGCTGGTTGAGCTGACCGTGACCAGCACCTCCGGCCCCTTTGTGGTAACGGCCCCCAACACGGCGGTTTCCTGGACCGGGGGCGCCGCCCAAACCGTGACCTGGAACGTGGCCGGCACCACCAACGCCCCGGTGAGCTGCGCCCGCGTGAACCTGCGCCTGAGCCTGGACGGGGGCCTGACCTACCCGGTGCTGCTGGCGCAGAACGAAGCCAACGACGGCTCGGTCGTGGTGGTGGCCCCCAGCTTGGGGAGCGCCCAGCCCCAGGCCCGCCTGATGGTGGAAGCCGCCGACAATTACTTCTTTGACATTTCGGACGTTAATTTCACCATCACCCCGCCCGCAGCGGGCCCCACCATCACCAGCTTCACGCCCACGGGCGGCCAGGCCGGGACGGTGGTGACGGTGCTGGGTTCCAATTTCACCGGCGCCACGGCCGTGCGCTTCAACGGCGCGACGGCCAGCTTCACCGTCAATTCGGCCACTCAGCTGACGGCGACCGTTCCGGCCGGCGCCACCACCGGGGCCATCACCATCACCGGGCCCACGGGCAGCGCTACTTCCGCCGTTCCATTTGTGGTAGGTCCGGCGCCGGTCATCACCAGCTTCACGCCTTCTGCCGCCGCGGTGGGCGCGAGCGTCGTCATCACCGGAACCAACTTCACCGGGGCCACGCAGGTAACGTTCAACGGCACCCCGGCCACGGCCTTCGCCGTGAATTCGGCCACCCAAATCACGGCCACCGTGCCGGCTGGCTCCACCACCGGGCCCGTTGCCGTCACCACCCCCGTATCAACGGGCGTTTCGGCAAGCAACTTTGTGGTAATTCCGGCGCCGGTGGTGCTGTCGTTCACGCCCGCCGGTGGGCTAAGCGGCGCGGTGGTCGTGCTCAGTGGCTTCAACTTTACCGGCACCACCCGGGTCACGTTTAATGGAACAGCGGCGCCCAACTTCACGGTTGATTCCGACACGCAGCTCACCGTGACGGTGCCTCCGGGCGCCACCACGGGCGTCATCACCCTTACGGCCGCGGGGGGCGAGGGCAGCTCCACCACCAGCTTCATTATTCCTCCGGCCAACGACTTGTGTGCCAATGCACAACCGCTGGGTTGCAACCAAACCGTGACGGGCACCACCATTGGGGCCACGGCCGGCGGCGACCCCACCGCCAACTGCCTGGAGCCGGTTGACGCCGGCGGCGTGTTTTACTCCATCGTGGGCACGGGCGGCAACATCACGCTGTCGACCTGTAATGCCGGCACTGCTTTCGACACGAAGCTATTCGTGTACTCGGGCGGCTGCAGAGTGTACGCTTGCGAGGCCGCCAACGACGATGTCGCTAGCTGCCGCGACAACCCCTACGCGTCAACCGTGACGTTTAGCTCCGTGCTGGGCACCAGCTACTTGGTATTCGTCACGGGGTTCGAGGATGAGACCGGGCCTTTCACGCTGAGCTCTGCTTGTGGCACGGCCACCTCCACGGCGGCAGCGGCCGCCAAAAGCGAGTTCAGCGTGTGGCCCAACCCGGTGGCCGGCAACAGTGCCCTGCACGTAACCCTGGCCAAGCCCGCGGCCCGCGCCACCCTAACCTTGCGCACCGTATTGGGCCAACCGGTGCGCACCCACAGCTTCAAAGGCAGCGACGCCGAGCTGGCCACCACGGGCCTGGCTTCCGGCACCTACCTGCTCACCCTACAAGTAGACGGCCGCGCGCCCAGCGTGCGCCGCGTGGTGGTGGAGTAATGAAATGAGTCAGCCCGAGGCCATAAAGCAAAAAGCCCCGCCAATTGGCGGGGCTTTTTGCTTGCTCGTTTTAAGTGGTTTTGCTGAAACTAGGCCGCCCGCATGTGGCGCAGCGTCGACTTTTCGAACTTGCTGCGGCAGTAGTTTAGGTTGATGAGCAGCTTGTCGGCGTTGGCTTCGGAGGGCATTTCGAACATGGCGTCCGTCATGATGCTCTCGCAGATGGAGCGCAAGCCCCGGGCGCCGAGGCGGTATTCGTCGGCCTTCTCCACAATGTATTCGAGGGCCTCTTCGGTGAAGTCGAGCTCGATGTTCTCCATGCCAAACAGACGCTTGTACTGGCGCACGAGCGAGTTCTTGGGCTCGGTCAGAATCAGGCGCAGCGTGCTGCGGTCCAGCGGGTTGAGGTGGGTGAGCACGGGCAGGCGGCCGATGAGTTCGGGGATGAGGCCGAAGCTCTTGATGTCCTGGGCCGACACGTAGCGCAGGAAATTCTCGGTGTCCACCTGCTCGTCCAAGTTCGTCTTGGCGAAGCCCATGGGCTTGGTGTTCAGGCGGCTCTTGATGATGCGGTCGAGGCCTGAGAAGGCGCCGCCGCAGATGAAGAGGATGTTCTCGGTGTTCACCGAAATCATCTTTTGCTCGGGGTGCTTGCGGCCGCCCTGCGGCGGCACGTTGATGGCGGTGCCTTCGAGCAGCTTCAGCAGCGCCTGCTGCACGCCCTCGCCGCTCACGTCGCGCGTGATGCTGGGGTTGTCGCTCTTGCGGGCAATTTTGTCGATTTCGTCGATGTAGACGATGCCACGCTCGGCGGCTTCGAGGTTGTAGTCAGCGGCTTGCAGCAGGCGGGTGAGGATGCTTTCCACGTCTTCGCCCACGTAGCCGGCTTCCGTCAGCACGGTAGCGTCAGCGATGCAGAAGGGCACTTGCAGGATTTTGGCCAGCATGCGCGCCAGGAAGGTTTTGCCGGTGCCGGTTTCGCCCACCATGATGATGTTCGACTTTTCAATCTGCACCTCGTCCTCGGAGGGCTTCTGCATCAGGCGCTTGTAGTGGTTGTACACGGCCACGGCCATCACGCGCTTGGCCTCGTCCTGGCCCACCACGTACTGGTCGAGGTGCTCCTTGATGGCCTTGGGCTTGATGAGGTTGAACTTGGGCTGCTTGCTGTCGTTCAGCGCCTTGGCTTCTTCGTCAAGAATGTGCTGAGCCTGGCCCACGCATTTCTCGCAGATATGGGCGTTGATGCCCGAAATCATAACGGCGACTTCGCGCTTGCTCTTATTGCAAAAGGAACAGGATATTTCGGCCACGGAGAAGGGAATAGGATAGGGTGGAAGGTGCTGGGTTTCGAACAAGCGGGCTCAAAGGTACAACAACGCTAACGTCTGCGGCAGGAAAAATCGTGCAGTACGCTTACCTGCAAATACGGCATTTGCTGAATATTGTGTAGCTTTAAAAAGCCTTGCGCCTTACAAAGGGCATTCTGCAAGGCTTTGTTTCCGGTCTACCACGGATGCTCATGGTGCAAAGGCTATTGAAGACACTAGTCCTGTGGTGCGGGTTGCTTGGCGCGCTGCCCGGCGCGGCCCAAACCCTGGCTTTGCGTGAATACACCATTGCCAACGGGCTGCCACAGAGCGTGATATACGCCATCTGCCAGGACCACCAGGGCCGGCTTTGGGCCGGCACCCAGGGCGGCCTGTGCGTTTTCGACGGCCAGCAGTTCCGGGTGTACGACGGCCGGCAGGGCCTCGCCGACAACCACGTGCGCGCCGTGGCGGCCGCATCCGACGGCACCATTTGGCTGGGCCACGAATATGGCGGCCTGGCCTGGGTGCGCCGGGGCAAAGTGGGCCGCTGCCGCCTGCCGGGCGTGGCGCCCACGCTGCACGCCCGCCGCATTTGGCTGGCGCCCGGCGGGGTGGTGTGGGTGGCCACCGAAGGCCAGGGCCTGCTGCAACTGCGCTGCGGCCCGCGCGATACCGTGCTTACCCGTTTGGGCCGTCTTCAAGGATTACCATCTGACCACGTGAATTTTGTGGCCCCGGGCCCCGCTGGGCAGCTCTGGGCCGCCACCGACGCTGGCTTGGCTGTGCTGGACGCCGCTACCGGCCGCCCATTGTCTGCGCCGCGCCAAGCCCTGCCGCCGGCCTTGCATTCGGGCAGCATCAACAGCTTTTTTCGGGTGAATGACACCTTGTTTTGGGTGGCCACAACCACCGGACTCCTGCGCTTGAGCGGCGGCCGGCCGTGGCAGGTGCGCCGCTTTGGTCCCGAAGCGGGCCTGTGCACCGCCAACGTGCGCCATGTGCTGCAAGACCGCGCCGGCCGGGTGTGGGCCGCCACCGCCACGGGCCTGAGCCGTGCCCCGGCCACCGCGCCACGGTTTGAGTGCGTGGCCGGGGGCGGCAGCTTCGACAGCGAGGTAGCCTCTGACCTGCTGGAAGACCGGGAAGGCAGCCTTTGGACCGTGCACGACAACGGCATGGCCCAGCACCTGCCCGACGAGCGGTTTGCCCAGTTCACCACCGCGCAGGGCCTGCCCAACAACGAGGTGCACAGCATTTTGAAAATCAGGCCCGGTGCCTACTGGGTGGGCACGCCCAACGGCCTCACGGAGCTGCAGCCGGCCGCGCCGCCCGGCCAGCAGGCCCGGCCGGTGCAGCTGCCCGGCTCCGGCCCCCAGCCGTTCGTGCGCTGCCTGTTTCGCGACAGCCGGGGCGACGTTTGGGTGGGCTTGTCGAGCGCCGGGGCCCTGCGCTACCGCCCCGCCACGCGGCAGTGGACGGCTTTCAACCAACGGCCGGCGCTGGGCGGGCAGTCGGTGGCCAGCATTGCCGAGGACGGACGCGGGCGCATCTGGCTGCTCACGCGGCAGGCGGGCCTCACCGTGTTCGACCCCACCACCCAGGCCTTCCGAACCTTCGACGCCCATAGCGGCCTGGGCTCCAACAGCCTCTGGAAAATAATGCGCGCCCGCAACGGCCTGCTGTGGGTGGGCACCGACGACCGCGGCCTCGTGCGCCTGGACCCGGCCACCGACACTTTTCAGCCGGTGCCGGGCCAGCCCGACCGCCTCAGCATCGGCTCCATCAGCGAAGACGAGCACGGCAACTTGTGGCTCGGCAGCATCGGGAGGGGCCTGCTGCGCTACGACGGGCGCCGGCTGCAGTCGTTCGGGCTGCAAACGGGGCTGCAATCGAACAACCCGTTTTTTGTGCAGTGCGACGGCCGGGGCCACGTGTGGCTGGGCACCAACCTCGGGCTCGATTGCTTCGACATACGCACGGGCCGGGCCCGCAGCTTCGGCCTGGCCGAGGGCTTTGCGGGCCAGGAAACCAACCAGAACGCCGTGCTGCTGGACGACGGCGGGCAGCTGTGGGTGGGCACCATCAACGGGCTGATGCACCACGACCCCGCTCTGGCGCGGCCCAATCGCATTGCCCCGCGCACGCTGGTGTCGGGGCTGCGCATCTTTCTCAAAGACACGGCCTTGGCCCCCGGCCTGGCGTTGCCGCACCAACTCAATCACCTCACCTTCGACTACCTGGGGGTGAGCCTGACCAACCCCAGCCAGGTGCGCTACCAGTACCGGCTGGCGGGTTTTGAAAGCGCTTGGGTCGGGCCGCTCAAAGCAACCTCGGCCACCTACACCAACCTGCCGCCCGGCGACTATTCCTTCCAGGTGCGGGCGGCCAACAACGACGGCGTGTGGAACCGTCGGCCCGCCACCTACGCCTTCACCATTCGGGCGCCGTGGTGGCGGGCGTGGTGGGCTTACCTGCTGTACGCGGGCAGCTTCGGCTTAATCATTTACGGAGTGCGGGCTTATACCCAGGACCGGGAACGCCAGCGTGCCGACCGCCAACTGGAACGCCAGGCCCTGGAACACCTGCAGGAAATGGACCGGGTGAAAACTGACTTTTTCACCAACGTGAGCCACGAGCTGCGCACGCCGCTCACCCTCATCCTGGGCCCGGCCGAAAACCTGGCCACCGAACCCGCCGACCCGGCCGTGCGCCGCCAGGGCGGGCTGGTGCTGCGCAACGCCCGCAAGCTGCTCACGCTCATCAACCAACTGCTCGACCTGAGCAAGCTCGAAGCCGGGGCCCTGCGCCTGCTGCCCACCTCCGGCGACGTAGCGGCCGACGTGCGGCGCCTGGCGGCCTCGTTTTCCTCCCTGGCCGAAAGCCGGGGCATTGCCCTGCGTTGCGAAGTGCCCGGTGGCCCCGTGCCGCTGGTGTTTGACGCGGTCAAGCTGGAAGAAATCGTGTCGAATTTGCTGTCCAACGCGTTGCGTTTCACCCCGGCGGGCGGGCAAGTGACGGTGCGCGTGGCCGAAACACCTCCCGAGACGCCTGCGCCCTGCGGTGGGGCCGAAATCACCGTGGCCGACACCGGCCCGGGCATCGATGCCGCCGACTTGCCCCGCTTGTTCGACCGGTTTTACCAGGCCAGCGGCGCCACCGGCGACCAGTTGCGCACCGGCACGGGCATCGGCTTGGCTCTGGTGCGGGAGCTGGCCGAGCTACACGGCGGCAGCGTGGCCGTGAGTAGCCCGCCGGGCGCGGGCGCCACGTTTGTGGTGCGGCTGCCGCGTGTGTTGCAGCCCGTGGCAGGGGGCGCGGCCGTGCCTGCCGTCCAGCCCAGCGCTGCCGCGGGTGGTCAACCCATCGAAGCCGATGAGCCACAGGCCTTGGCAGAACTGGAAGATGCTGACGCCGACTTGGTGCTCGTGGTTGAGGACAACGACGAGGTGCGCGAGTTCATCCGGGCCACGCTGGCGCCGGCGGGCTACCGCCTGCTGCTGGCCGCCAATGGCCGCGCCGGCGTGGACATGGCCCTGGCCGAAGTGCCGGATTTGGTGGTGAGCGACGTGATGATGCCCGGCCTGAACGGTTACGAAGTGTGCGCTCAGCTCAAAAGCAACCCCGCCACCAGCCACGTGCCGGTGGTGCTGCTCACGGCCAAGTCGGACGCCGAAGCCAAACTCGAAGGACTGGAAACCGGCGCCGACGCCTTTTTGGCCAAGCCTTTCAACCCGCGCGAGCTGCGGGCCCAGGTGCGCAACCTGCTGGCCCTGCGCCAGCGTTTGCAGGCCCGCTTCACGTCAGCGCCCGCTTTGGTGCTGGATGGCGGCCTGCCTTTGAAAACCAGCACCGCCCCGGCGCCGCGCGCCGCCGCGCCCGACCCGCAAGCTGCCCACGCGGCGGCCGTGGCCGGCCTGCCTTCGCTGGACCAGGAGTTTCTGCGGCGGGTGAACGAGTCTATTCTGGCGCACTTGGCCGACGAAAGTTTTGGGGTGGACCAGCTCGGGGCCCACATTGGCATGAGCCGCACGCAAGTACATCGCAAGCTCAAGGCCCTCACGGGGCAGTCGCCGGGCGAAGGCATCCGCAGCACGCGCCTGCACCGGGCGCTGGCCTTGCTGCGGGCGCAGGTGGGCACGGTGGCCGAGGTGTCGTACCAGGTGGGATTTGGTAGCCCGGCGGCTTTTTCCACGGCCTTCTCGCGGCAGTTTGGCTACCCGCCCAGCGCAGCGGTTCGCCAAGCGGAGCCGGAAAACAACAGCGGCGAATAAATAAAATTTCTGAATAAAAAGCCGGTAAGCACCAATGCTTACCGGCTTTTTAATAGATTTTTTTGGCTGATTTTAAGGCGTTGCCACAAATTCGAAAGGATGTGCAACGGATGCGAAGGCCATGCAACGTGCACGAAAGGATTCGCAACGCCGTCGAAAGGCATTCGGCAGGGGAAAGGGCGTGCTTTGGCATTATCAAACGGCCAGTACTCAGCCCCTCCCGAAGCCATGAAAAAACGCTGCTTCCTACTAGCCCTCACGGCGTTGGCTGCCAGCCTGCGCCCGCAGCGCTGCAAGAGCTGGGGATGCTTTCGGGGCCAGCTACTTCATCCGTTGGCGCTGGTGGATACTTGTTAATGCATTCCTAATATAAACGTAGGAGCCGGCCCCATGCTTATCAACGAAGGTCAACTGGGCTTGGGCGGCGACCTAACCAACAATGGCATCATGGCCCTGCCGCTGTGCTTTTACTGATTACTACCGGCACCAGTCAGGTGCTGAAGCTGGTCCGAGAATAGAAATCAGAAGCCCAAACTAGGCCAAAGGTCCATTCAATCATTCGCGGCTTAGCCACCGCTCACCTCCTCACCTGTTCCCATGCCCACGCTCGCCTTGCCTGCTCGCCGCCTCGAGCCCGCCGATTTGGTGTGGGCTACGGCGCTGCTCGAAACCTGCGCCGCCGACCACCCGGTGCTGAACCACTGCTGCTCTGGCCCAGACGCCAGCAGCCAGAAGCTGTGGCTGCTGGAGCAGCTGCTCCGGTTTGGCTTGCGCTACGGGCGCGTGTATGCCAACGCCGATGCCAGCGCCCTGGCCGTGTGGGTGGGGCCCAACCACCCGGCGGCCACCCTCTGCCAGCTCCTGCGCACGGGCCTGCTGCCGCCTGCCTTGTGGCGGCTCAACTGGACTGGTTTTCAGCGCCTGCGGTACTTTTTGGTGGCCACGGCGTGGCTGCGGCGGCACAGCGCGGCGCCCGCTCACATGCACTACTTGCTGGCGCTGGCCGTGCGGCCGTCGGCCCGCGGGCAGGGCCTGGGCCGGCGCTTGCTGCAGGCCTCGCTGTGGGCCATGCAGGCCACCCACGAGCCCTGCTACCTCGACGTTCAGCGGCCCGCTGAGCTGGCTTTTTTTCAGCAGCTGGGCTTCCGGCTGACGGGCCAGTGCCCCGCCGGTCGCGAAAGGGAAGCCCCCACCAACTGGGGCCTGCTCCGGGAAGGACGCCCCTAATGCCTTGCATACACCTCGCTCATTTTCTGCTTTTTACATGAAAAATTTCGCTTCCAACCTGCTGATTGGCGCCTGCATGGCGGTTCTGCCACTCGCCGCTCAGGCGCAGGCACGCAAGCCCGTGGCCAAACCCGTGGCCAAGCCGGCCGCCAGGCCCACCGTGCTCAAGCCCACCGCCAAACCGGTGGCCAAACCCGCCGCGCCAACTGCCCCGGCCGCAACCACTCAGGCAGCGCCTGCGCCAGTAGCCGCACCGGCACAGCCAACTGCGCCAGCTGCGGCCAACACCGGGCCGTTCGGGGTGGGCAGCAGCGTGCTGAATGTGGGCATTGGCCTGGGCAACCGCTACGGTTATGGCACGGGCTTCTTCGGCGGCAGTTCGTCGGTGTCGCCGGCCATCAGCGTTTCTTTTGAGCGCGGCATCGTTCCGCTGGGGCCGGGGGTGCTGGGCGTGGGCGTGTTTGCCGGCTACCAGGGCGCGCGCTACGACTTGGGCGGCGGCGACGAGTGGAAGTACACCGACATCATCGTGACCCTGCGCGGGGCTTTTCACTACCCCGTGCTGCCGCAGCTCGACGCCTACGGTGGGCTGGGCCTGGGCCTACGGCACGCCGGCGTGTCGTTCGAGGGCAGCGGTTTGGGCGGCCTCGGCGGCGCCAGCGCCAATGAGCTGGCCGCGGGCGTGTTCGTGGGCGGGCGCTACTTCTTCAATGAAAGGTTAGGGGCTTTCGCCGAGCTGGGCTACGACCAAACCTACCTCAAAGCGGGCCTCGCGGCCAAGTTCTGATGCGTGGGCGCGCAACCCACCGGTTTTCACCGATTCCACCCGATTTTATGAAATTTTTGGTCCGCACCCTCGCGCTCGCGGCCGTTGCTTGCCTGGCCGGCTTTCCCGCCTTGGCCCAAGTCGGCATCGGCACCACCGCGCCCAATGCCTCGGCCGCGCTGGAGGTGCGCGCCGCCAACAAAGGCTTACTCATTCCCCAAGTCACCCTTTCTGCAACCACCGATGGCACCACAATCTCAACACCTGCAACTGGTCTTCTTGTCTTCAACCGTAACGCCGGCCTGGGGGGCGGGGTGGGTTTTTACTACAACGCCGGTGCCCCCGCCGCGCCCAACTGGACCAAGCTCAACACCGGTGCGGCTGCGCCTGGCAGTGGTTGGGGCCTAAGCGACAACGCCAACGGGTACATCTTCCTCTAATACCACCACCAATTTCATCACCGACTATGAAGCCGGCCACGGCTTCGGTCACCACCTTAAAAAAAACCTGCCATGAAGAAAACGCTTCTCGGAACGCTGCTGCTCAGCAGCCTCGCCGGCTTGGCCCAAACCTAACTGCCGGCCACGCCCAAACGGCCCGTCACCGACACCTATTTTGGCAAAGCGGTGGTCGACAACTACCGCTGGCTCGAAGACACCAAGAGCCCCGAAACCCTGGCCTAGTTCAAGGCGCAGGGCGACTACACCCAGCAGACGCTCGACCAGATTCCGGGCCGCGACCGGCTCATTGAGACGTTCGAAGCCTACGACAAGCTGCTCACCGTGCGCTACGGCGAAATCAAGAAGCGGGGCAACCGCTACTTCTACCGCCGCACCCTGCCCGGCGAGAAAGTGGGCAAACTGTACGTGCGCGAAGGCAAAACCGGCTCCGAGCAGCTGCTCTTCGACCCCGGAATCTACGGCAAGGGCAAGACCTACGCCATGACCGATTTCGAGCCCAGCCCCGACGGTCAGCACATCGCCATCGGCGTGGAGGAAGGCGGCTCCGAGCGGGCCACCATGCGCCTGTTGCGCGTAGCGACGCGCACTTTTCTGCCCGAAACCATTCCCAACGTGTTTGCCGCCGAAGTGAGCTGGGTGCCCGACAGCCGCGGCTTTTTCTACACGCCGCTCAATTCCGACGACCCCAAGGACCCCAAGGGCAACCTCAACACCAAAGCCCGGTTGCACCGGCTCGGCACGGCGCCTAAAGATGACCCGGAGCTGCTGTCCCGGACGAAAAACCCGGCCTTGAACATCCGGCCCGACCAGTACCCGATGGTGCATTTTTCGGACGATGGCACCCAACTCTACGGCGAGCTGTACTCCGTGGACCGGCGCCTGAACGTGTGGGTGGCCGCGCCCGCCGAACTCGGCAAACCCACCATCGGCTGGCGGCACCTGCTAACGCCCACCGACAGCGTGAGCAACTTTGCAAAGCTGGGCACTAAGCTCTACCTGCACTCGGTGAAAGGTGCCCCCAACGGCTGCATCCTGGTCACTGACGCCGCCCGGCCCAACGCCGCTACAGCCGCGGTGCTGCTGCCCGCCGGCCCGCAGAACATCACCAAGATGCAAGCCACCAAAGACTTCCTGTTCGTCACGGTCAGCGACGGCATCAACGAGAAAATCCGGCAGTACAACCCACGCACCCGGCTCTGGGCCGACGTGCCACTACCCGGCAGCGGCACCACCGGCCTGGAACCTTACGACCCCACCCACGGCAACGAGGTGCTCGCCTACATCATATCCTGGAACAACCCCGGCACCGCCTACGACTACACCCCGGCCACCCGCCGGCTGGTAGTGAGTGCATTCGACGTGCAGCCCGCGTACCCCGGCGTGGCCGATTTGGTGGTGGAGGAGTTGGAAGTCCCCAGCCACGATGGCGTGTTGGTGCCGCTGTCGATTATCTACAAAAAAGGCCTCAAAAAGGACGGCAGCGCCGTGTGCCTCATGTCCGGCTACGGGGCCTACGGCGTCTCGGCCACGCCCTACTTCAGCCGCCGTAACCTGGCTCTGCTCAACCAAGGCGTAATTGTTGCCGAAGCTCACCCCCGCGGCGGCTCCGAAAAAGGCCAGAGGTGGTACCGCGCCGGCTACCAAACCACCAAGCCCAACACCTGGAAAGA
The DNA here is from genome assembly GCA_036387695.1 of Hymenobacter sp. Classification (GTDB taxonomy): domain Bacteria; phylum Bacteroidota; class Bacteroidia; order Cytophagales; family Hymenobacteraceae; genus Hymenobacter. The sequence goes on from DASVTG010000666.1 coordinate 16,095, forward strand.
CTTCATTGCCTGCGGCGACTACCTGGTGAAGAACCAGTACACCAGCCCGCAGCACCTCATCGGCGAAGGCACCAGCGCGGGCGGCATCCTCATCGGCCGGGCCATCACCGAGCGACCCGACCTGTTTGCCGCCGCCATCAGCAACGTGAGCTGCTCCAACGCCCTGCGCATGGAAAACTCCCCCAACGGGCCCGTGAATGCCCCCGAGTTTGGCACCGTGAAGGATTCGGTGCAGTGCATGGCGCTGTATGAGATGGATGCCTTCCAGCACGTGAAGGAGGGGACCAAGTACCCCGCCGTGCTCTGCGTGGGCGGCATGAACGACCCGCGCGTCATCGTGTGGCAGCCCGGCAAGTTTGCCGCCGCGCTGCAAGCCGCCAGCACCTCCGGCAAACCCGTGCTCATGCAGGTAAATTACGACAACGGCCATTTCACGGAAGACAAAAAAGTGGCCTTCCGCAACTTCGCCAACATGTACGCTTTTGCCCTCTGGCAAGCCGGCCACCCCAATTTTCAGCCCGCCGCCACGGCTTTGAAATAAGCACCGTAAGACGTTTGCAATGAACTTCTCATCCTTTGCCAAAGCAGCCTTGTGCTCACTCCAGATAATTACGGCATGGTAAGAACTGTTTTCTCGCTGCTCGTTAGCAACACCCTAAAATGATGCATCGCGGCAATTCACAAAAAAAGCTCCTGCTATTTTAGCAAGGGCTTTTTTGTGTCGTACGAATCTGCTGAATTTGTCAAATTCGTTGCAATCCGCAATTAGGCTTTCTTCTTCTCCAGCACCTCGTCAATCAGGCCATACTCTTTGGCCTCATCGGCACGCATCCAGTAGTCGCGGTCCGAATTATCGTGGATTTCCTGATAAGTTTTGCCGGTGTGCTGCGCCAGAATGTCATACAGCTCCTTCTTCAACTTAAGGATTTCACGCGCCGTGATTTCGATGTCCGACGACTGACCCTGCGCGCCACCCGAAGGCTGGTGAATCATCACGCGAGCGTGGGGGAGGGCCGAGCGCTTGTTAGCGGCACCGCCAGCGAGCAGCACAGCACCCATCGAAGCAGCCAGACCCGTGCAAATCGTGGCCACGTCCGGGTTCACGTACTGCATGGTGTCATAAATGCCGAGTCCAGCATACACGGAGCCACCGGGCGAGTTGATGTACAGCAAGATGTCTTTCTTGGCATCAGCCGACTCCAAGAACAGCATTTGGGCCGTCAGGATGTTGGCAATGTAGTCGTCTACGGCCGTGCCCAGGAACACAATCCGGTCCATGATGAGGCGCGAAAACACGTCGATTTCAGCGAAACGCGTGGGGCGCTCTTCAATTACCGAGCGGGTCATGCCCGTAGGCATGATGAGGCCACCGCGCGTTTGGCCTTCCACGTGTTGGATGTACTGGTCCACACCCAGCCCGCTGAGGCCCTGGTGCTTAACGGCAAACTTGCGAAACTCTTGTTTATTCAGCATTAGTAGGAAATGAGGCGCCGCCGAAGCCTGCGCGGGTGAGGTTAAGTAAGACGCGAAACGTTGACGAATGTTGTAGAGACGCATATTTGCGTCTCCTCGTTGAACAATCTGGCTGCTTCGACCAACGAGGAGACGCAAATATGCGTCTCGACATCGGCTCGGCAAGCCAGCACAACAAAAAAGCCCCTACGTCACCGTAAGGGCTTTTCCGAAACCGGACTACACAGCAATTAGCTGTGCAGGGTCCGGAATTCTTCGGCCGTTACGGGCTTTTCCGTAACAACAACTTTGCCGCGCAGGTTTTCGAGCACTTTCTCTGCCAGAATGGCCTCGTACTCGCTCACGTAGTTTTTGCCGTTCTCCTGCTTCAAGTACTGGTCGGCGTAGCTGCGCATCGA
>DASVTG010000667.1:0-2689 GCA_036387695.1 Hymenobacter sp.
AACACCAGCCTCGACTTGGAAGAAGAAGGCCGCGCCGTGAAGCGCAACAAGTTTGGCGGCCTGAAATACGTGTACCAACCCGAGCAGATGAAGGCCATGAAGGCGTGGTTCTACACGGAATGGCAGCGCCGCTTCCCGCACGCCCCGGTGCAGTACTGGACCTAGCGGCCTCAGTGAAAAGTTAAAAGTGAAGAGTTAAAAAAGAGTGAGCAGCCCGCTTTACTCGCTTTTAATTCTTCACTTTTAACTTTTCCCTGAGAAAACGCCATGACCCACGCTGCCCCTTACACCCTCGTCATTCAGCACGCCGCGCAGGTCCTCACCCTGGCCGGTGGGCCAACGGACCGGCAGCTAGCTGGAAAGGCCCTGGGCAACTGGCACATCATCGAGCGCGGCTACGTGGCGTGCGTGGGCGACAAAATCGTGGCGGTGGGGGCAATGGACGAGCTGGAGCTGGCGCACATCGGCCCCGCAACGCGCCTGCTCGACGCCACGGGTTGCGTGGTCATGCCCGGGCTGGTGGTGTGCCACACCCACCTTGTGTTCGGGGGCAACCGCGCCGATGAGTTCGAGCGCAAGCTGCGGGGCGAGTCCTACCTTGACATCCTGGCCGGGGGTGGCGGCATTCTGAGCACCGTGCGCGCCACCCGCGCCGCCTCCGAAGCCGAGCTGCTGGCCAACGCCCTGCACCATTTGGCGGGCTTCCGGCGCTACGGCGTCGCCACCCTGGCAGCCAAAAGCGGCTACGGGCTCGACCGCGACACCGAATTGCGCCTGGTGCGCGTGGCCCGCGAAGCCGGCCGCCGCCAGCCGATGCGGGTGGTGCCCACGTTCCTGGGCGCCCACGTGGTGCCGCCCGAATTCAAGGAAGCCGGCCCGCGGGCGTACGTCGACTTTATCCTGCACGACGTGCTGTCCGATTTGAAAGGCGAGGCCGCTTTCGTGGACGTGTTTTGCGAGGAAGGTGCTTTTCCGCTGCCCGTGGCGCGCTACTTTTTGGAGCAGGCCCGCAAACTGGGCTTCGGCTTGAAAATCCACGCCGAGCAGCTCCACGACCTGGGCGGCTGCGAGATGGCCGCCGCATTGGGGGCCACCAGCGTGGACCATTGCGACTACCTCACGCCCGCCGCCGCGGCCCGCATTGCCCGGCTAAGCCAGGGCCGCACCGTGGCGGTGCTGCTGCCGCTGGTGCCGCTCTTTCTGCGGCAGGAAAAATTTGCGCTCGTGAGTTCATCGACAACGGCCTGCCCGTGGCGTTGAGCACCGATTTCAACCCGGGTTCGTGCCCCAGCAAAAACCTGTGGCTGGCCTTGTCGGTGGCCTGCCTGAAAATGGGCTTCACGCCCAAAGAAGCCGTGGCGGCCGCTACGCTCAACGCGGCCTGGGCCGCTGACTGCGGCAGCCTGGAGCCCGGCAAACGGGCCGACCTGCTGGTGCTGCACGTGGGCAGCGTGGCCGAAATCCCGTACTGGCTAGGCGAAAACCCCGTGCGCGACGTGGTAATTGCCGGGGCGCTGCAATAAGCGGCCGCGCCCTGGCCGGCTTTGCTTTGCGCGCGCCTGCTCACCGCCAGCTACTCCGCGCCGGAAAGCCTAGCGGAAGTCGTAGGAAACGCCGAATTGCGCGCCGGTGCCCAGCAAATAACGAGGCGTCAGGCCCGAAGCGGGGCGGGGCAGCGAATTCAAAAAGTAGGTGGCGGCGGGTTGCGCTACCACGTCCCAATGCGAAGCCAGGCGGTACCGGAAATCCAGCCCCGCGCTGAAGGAAGCGTTGAGCGAGCGGTACGGGCTGTTGGTGGCGTCCCAGGTTTGGAGGCGGCCATTGGGCCCGGGGCTGGAGCCGCCGAGGTAAAGGGCGGCGTCGGCCCCCGCCAACAGGGCGTAGCGGAAGCGCCCGGCCGGGTGCCCCAAAGCGTAGCTAAACCGGACGGGAACGGTGAGGAAACGGTACGTGTCGCGGTGCGTAACCTCAACCGGCGCGCGCGCGATGTAGGGCGCCGGCACAGCAACGCTTGGTGTCCTAACAGATGTACCCGTCCGCGGGCCGTTGAACAAGCCATAGGCCGACGCCTGGGTGGTGGTGGTGCGGTGGGCGTATTCCTGGTAGCCCAGGCCCGAGCTCACGGCCCAGCGGCCGGACAGCACCCGGCGCACCTGCACCTGCACCCCAAACCCGACGGCTGGTTTTTCATCCCGCGAAACGTCGTTGGCATCGCGAATGGCGAAGTCGGCAGCGGCAGTGTTGCTGGGCACCGGGTAGGGCGCAGCTGCGTAATCTTTTGCGCCCGAATACAACAGGCGGTGCGTGAGGGCGGGCCCGGCCAGCACCTGCGCCGCCCAGCGCCGCGCCGCCACGGCCGGTATTGCCGGGGTGGTGTCGGGGCGGACCTGAACTGCCGGCTCCGGGTAAGACCACGCCGCCAAGGCCACTTCGCGCGGCGCCAGTAGGCCGGTCGAAGGCTCGCCGGCGGCAGCAACCGGCGTTCCTGCGGCAGGGGCCTCGGAAGCGCGACTAGTCGCCGCAAGCTGTTCGCTTCGACCCTCAGCGGCACCCGCTTTCTGCGTCGAAGCCAAAGCAGCGTCGGCAGCTGAGCCGATAGGTTCTTGTGGCGAGCTCGTCGCGGCGGAGTTGCCCGATGCGTTGCGCGCAAGGCGCTCGCTGGCGCTTTTGCTTTCAACCGGACTCAAGC
>DASVTG010000668.1:0-4527 GCA_036387695.1 Hymenobacter sp.
GTCTGTCCCGCGCGTGGCATTGTTTGCGCCTGCAGTGGACGCGCCATTGCCCGCGGATGCGGAATCACCGCAGGCAGAACCTACACTTCCTCCGGTTGAGACTCCCGGCATAATTGCGGAAGTGGCAGCCTCGGCACCGGATGCAGCTAAGTCCCGCAATAGCAGAAACAGAGGCCGAAAAGCAACAACACCTGAGGATGGAGCCAGCCGGACTGAAGCCGCCGAGCCCACACCTGTGCTTGAAACTGGCCGTGTTGAACAGCCTTCGGGCCCGGCTGCTGCAGCCGACTTTAGCGCCCGCAATGCTCGTGATGAGCAGCCACTGCCGGTGGGCCAAGCGTCAGCGCCTGCAGGAGGTGAAGAAACGCCTGGTGGCGCGGAGAAGCCAACTCCAGGCCCAGCCCGACGGTCAAATCGCGCTAAGCGTGCTGTCAGTGGGGCCCGCGCGGAGAAGCCGGCCATAGATGTGCCGGTAGTGCCGGTGCCTGATGCCACCAAAGTGCGCACGCAAGTGGCCGCGGGGCGCATGACGGGGTCTTCCGCTACTTTAATCGAGCCAGCAGCTGAATCAGCTTCGGCTTCGCCAAAGAAGAAGACAGCCACGCCTAAGAAGGCTGCAACCCCTCAAAAACCGGCGCCAAAGGCCAAGACGGCCAAAAAAGCCGCTGAACCTACGCCTCCGCTTCCGGAAGCTCCGGCTACTGCGCCAACCCCCAAGCGCAAACCCGCCGCTAAGCCCAAGGCGGCCCCTGCCAAACCCGCGGCGGCCAAGCCCAAAGCGCCGAAGAAACCGGCCAAGCCTGCTAAATAATTTTCCAAACCCGGCTTTTTTCGCCGGGTTTGGTGTTTAAAGACCTCTTCACTCTCCTTCTTTTCCAACATGCCCCACGCTCAAGCTCCAGCTAACCGGCTTGCTCAGGAAACCAGCCCGTATCTGCAACAGCACGCTCACAACCCGGTGGACTGGTTTCCGTGGGGCACTGAGGCTTTGGGCAGGGCTCGGTCTGAGCAAAAGCCCATTTTGGTCAGCATTGGGCACGCGGCATGTCATTGGTGCCACGTGATGGAACGCGAGTCATTCGAGGACCAGGAAGTGGCGGCGCTGATGAACCAGCACTTTGTATGCATCAAAGTGGACCGGGAGGAACGGCCCGACGTGGACCAGATATACATGGACGCTTTGCACGCCATGGGCCTGCAAGGCGGCTGGCCGCTGAATGTGTTTCTGACCTCGGAAGCGAAGCCGTTTTACGGCGGCACGTATTTTTCCAAGGGCAACTGGAAAAAGTTGTTGGACAACATTGGCCAGGCGTACGCTGGCGAGCACCGGACGGAGCTGGAGCAGTCGGCTGAGCAGTTTATGCAAGTTATCGGCGCCAGCGAACTGGGGAAATATGTGGTGTCGGGAACCAGCCCGGCTGTCGTTTCAGAGGAAGAATTCAAGCTGCTGATTCACAATTTGAGCATGCAATTCGACCAGGAACACGGCGGCTTAAATCGGGTGCCTAAATTCCCGATGCCCAGCGTTTGGCGGTTTTTGCTGCGTGCGCACGCCATCAGCGGTAGTCCGGCTTTGCGGGACCAAGCGTTGCTCACCTTGCGCGGAATGGCTTGGGGCGGCATTTATGACCAGGCACACGGAGGTTTCGCGCGGTATTCGGTGGATGGAGAGTGGCTGGTTCCGCATTTCGAGAAAATGCTGTACGACAATGGCCAGCTGGTGAGCCTGTACAGCGAAGCCTTTCAACTGACGCAAGACGAGCTTTTCCGCGAGGTGGTTTACGACACCGTTGAATTCATTCGCCTGGAATTGACCAGTGTCGAAGGCGCCTTCTATTCGTCGCTAGACGCAGACAGCGAGGGCGAAGAAGGCAAATACTACGTCTTTACGAAGGATGAGCTGCGCGAAATTTTGGGTAACGAAGAGCCTCTTTTCTCTGCCTATTACCAATGCACGGCGACAGGCAATTGGGAGCATGGCCGCAACATTCTGCACCGCCGCGGAACCGACGAAGCCTTTGCCGCCGAACACCAGTTGTTGCCCGGCGTGCTGGCAGAATTGGTAACGGGCTGGAAGCAAAAAATCATGGCCGTGCGGGCCACGCGCATCCGTCCCGGCCTCGACGAAAAAATCCTGACCGGCTGGAACGCCCTGCTACTGCAAGGCCTCACCGATGCGTACCGGGCCTTTGGCGAGCCCGAATTCCTGGTGGTAGCTGAGCGAAATGCACGGTTTATCCAAGAAAAATTGCGCGAGGGCGAGCGGCTGTTTCGCACCTGTAAGAACGGCCGCGCCAGCATCAGCGGCTTTTTAGAGGATTATGCCTTGGTGATTCAGGCCTACATCAGCTTGTATGAAGTCACGTTTGCAGAAACGTGGCTGCGCGAGGCGGAGATACTGACAGGATATGTGCTTCAACATTTCTTTGACCCGGCAGAACAGCTGTTTTTCTACACCGATAGCAGTGCCGAACCGCTCATTGCCTGCAAAAAAGAGTTGTTTGACAATGTCATTCCGGCTTCCAACTCGGTGATGGCGCACAACCTGCGCCGCCTGGGCCGCCACCTGGAGCGCCCGGACTACGTGGACCTGGCCGCGCAAATGCTGGCGCAGGTGCGGCACTTGGTGGTGAAAGAACCTCAACATCTCACCAACTGGGCGGCCCTGTATGCGGCAATGCTGCGGCCCGGTGCAGAAATTGCCATCATCGGGCCCGAGGCCGAGAACTTCCGCGAGGAACTTAGCCGCCATTTTTTGTTTGATGCAGTGCTAGCGGGCACCGAAGAAAGCTCGGAGCTGCCACTGCTCAAGTTGCTAAAGCCTGCCGCCCTGGGCCGCACCGCCGTGCATGTTTGCCGCCAGCAGGCCTGCTTGGCGCCGGTATATAGCCCCGCCGAGGCCCTGCCCGCCCTCTGATGGAAGCGCGCGGGCTGGCGCTACGGCCCTGTTATCTTTACTATCCGCCCCTACCCTTCTCGTTGTTTTGAGTCTCGCTCTCGATTTTATTTCCCCCGCTGCCGCCCCCGCGGCCGACCGGGTTACGCTGTTTGCCGACGTTATTCTGCCCCTGCCTTTGCCCCGGCTCTACACCTACCGGGTGCCGTATGAGCTGAATGACAACGTGGTAATCGGCGGCCGGGTCATCGTGCAGTTTGGCGCCAAAAAGACGCTCAGCTGCATCGTAGCGGCCGTGCACGAGAATGCGCCCAAGGAGTACCAGGCCAAGTACATCCTCGAGTTCATCGACGACGCGCCGGTGGTCACCCAGCCGCAGCTCAAGCTGTTTCGCTGGATGGCCGACTATTACATGTGCACCATTGGGGAGGTGATAAACGCGGCGCTGCCCTCGGCGCTCAAGCTCAGCTCGGAGTCGCGGATTCAGCTGCACCCGGCCTTTTCCCGGGAAGAAAATGAGTACCCGCTTTCTGCCCAAGAAGAGGTGATTGTGAATGCGCTGGGCACCACGGAGGAAGGCAAGGCCTTGACCTTTACGGAAGTGGGCGACTTGTTGGGCGTCACGTCCTTTCACAAGGTGATAAAGTCCCTGATGCACAAGGACGTCATTTTCCTCTTCGAGCATACGGCCGACAAGTACGCGCCAAAGGTGGTGAAGAAGGTGCGCCTAGCGCATCTTTTCGTGTCCGAAGCTTCGATTGAGCAGTTGTTCAATAGCCTGTCCGGCAAACCCAAGCAGCTGGATGTGCTGATGAAATACCTGCAGCGCGTGCCCGTGTACCAAAACGAGCACGCCAACCAGAAAGGCATCGAGAAAGCAGCCCTCACCAGCAGCCCGCACCTGTCGGCCTCGGCGGTGAACACGCTCATCAAAAACGGCGTCCTGGAGCAGTTTGACGTGATTGTGTCGCGCTTTCCGTTGGACGACGAGCCCGCCGCGCAGCTCCATTTTAGCCTGACCGAAGCCCAGACCACGGCGCGCGACGAAATCATGGCGCACTTTGGGGAAAAGGAAATCGTGTTGCTGCACGGCGTGACCGGCGCCGGCAAAACCGAAATTTACATCGACCTCATTCGGAAGGCCCTGGAAAGCGGTGGGCAGGTGCTTTACCTGCTGCCCGAAATCGCGCTCACGGCTCAGATTGTGTCGCGCCTGATGCGCGTATTTGGCTCGCGGCTGGGCGTGTATCACTCCAAGTTTTCGGACAACGAGCGGGTGGAGGTGTGGAATGGCGTGCTTTCGGGCCGTTTTCAGGTGGTGGTGGGCGTGCGGTCGGCGGTGTTTTTGCCATTCGACAACCTTTCGCTCATCATCGTGGACGAGGAACACGAGTCGAGCTACAAGCAGTACGAGCCCGCCCCGCGCTACAACGCCCGCGAAGTAGCCCTGATGATAGCCACCTTTCAGGGGGCAAAAACGCTGCTGGGCTCGGCCACGCCAGCCGTGGAAACCTACTACCAGGCCAAGCAGGGCCGCTATGGCCTGGTATCGCTTACCAAGCGCTTTGGCGAGGCAGGTATGCCCGATATTGAGCTAGTGGATACCCGTAAAGCCCGCGACCAGAAAACCA
>DASVTG010000669.1:0-4430 GCA_036387695.1 Hymenobacter sp.
CCGTGGTTGTGCCGCTGGTGGTACCCGAAGTCGTGCCCGTGGTGGTCTGAGCCGAAACAGCGGTGCTGAAGCCCATGGCTAACAAGACGGCAACGAGGATTTTGGTGGTTTTCATGGCTTTGGAATTGAAATAGTGGAAATGTGGAAAGGAAGGCTTTGTTGAAGGGAGCGCTGCTGCGCCGTGGCTCTATTACGGGCAAAAGCACAATGCCGGTTACAAAATGCCCGAATTTTTCTCACGTTAATATTATTAAGCTCAGCCTTTTAACTTCTGGTAAATCTAAATATGGTATTATAATAACTCTCGTTTATAGCAAGCTGTGAGTCAGCGGTTCTAATAAAAAATGCCACCTTCCGGTAACCTTTCAAACTTGGCGCGGTGTCCACAGCCAAATACCACCAACCTGCCCCTTCCCTGACTTGGACTCGCTTACCGACAACGCATTGATGCTAAAGGTGAAGTCCGGCGACGTGGACCGGATGGGGCTGCTCTTCGAGCGCTACCACCGCCAGCTGTTCGGCTTTCTCTACCACATGCTGGGCCGCGCCGACACCAGCGAGGACCTCGTGCAAAACGTGTTCTACCGCATGCTCAAGTACCGGCACACCTTCACCGGCGAGGGCGAGTTTCGCACCTGGATGTACCACCTGGCCCGCAACGTGCTGGCCGACCACGTGAAGAAAAACCGCCACGACCGGCACCACACCGACGTAGCCGACCTAGCCGAGCACCTGGGCGGCGGCAGCCGGGCCGACGAAGCCTTGGAACGCGGCCAGGACGTGGCCCAGCTGCACCAGGCCCTGGCCCGCCTCAGCCCCGACCACCGCGAAGTGCTGGTGCTGAGCCGGTTTCAGGAAATGAAGTACGGCGAAATAGCCCGGGTGCTGAACACCACCGAGGGCGCCGTGAAAGTGCGCGTGCACCGCGCCATGAATGAGCTCAAAACGGCTTTCCTACGCATTGAAAATTAACTGGTTATAATTATGAACTGTGAGCGCACCAAAGACCAGCTGGTCGACTACCTAAGCAGCCAACTGTCGGCCGAAGAGCAGGCTTCCTTGCAAGTTCACCTGGCCGAGTGCGCCGACTGCCGCGAGGAGCTGCAGGCCGTGCAAGGCGTGTGGCAAACGCTGGGCAAGGTGCGCCCGCCGGAGCCGAGCGAGCACATCCGGCCCGATTTCTACGCCATGCTGGCCACCTTCAAAGAATCGGCGGACACCGCGCCCGACTACTCGCCGAAGGGCTTGTGGCAGCGCTGGCTGGCGTTTGAATTTCCGCAGCCCTTCCTGCGGCTGGTGTACAGCCTGTGCCTGGTGGGAGTGGGGGTGATTGGGGGCTACTGGCTGCACCGCCAGGGCGGCACCGCCGGCGCCGACCAGCAGCAAATTGCCACGCTGGCTACCCAGGTGAGCGAAATGCGGCAGGCCATGATGCTGGCCCTCATCGAAAACCCTTCAGCCTCGGAACGGCTGCGCGCCGTGAGCTACACCAAGGACCTGAACGGCGCCGACGCCCGCGTGGTGGAAGCCCTGCTGAGCACCCTCAACCAGGACCCCAACGTGAACGTGCGCCTGGCCAGCCTCGAAGCCCTGACGCCGCTGGGCCAGGACCCCGCCGTGCGCCTGGGGCTGATAAAAGCCCTGAAGAACCAGGACTCGCCGCTGGTGCAAACGGCTCTGGCCGACGCCATGGTGCAACTGCAGATGCGCCGTTCGGTGAAGCCGCTGCGCGAGCTGCTGAAGCAGGACAACCTCGACCAGTCGGTGAAGAGCAAAATTGAAGAAAGCATTCAAACCTTATCAACCGGCCGGCCCGCCGCGCCCAAAACTCCCCAACGCCATGACCAGACTCAACTTACGCCTCAGCGCGCTGCTATTGCTACTGTCTAGCGGCGCGGCGTGGGCCCAGAGCAACGAGGCAACCGAGAAAATCAACCGCGAATTCACGGTTTCGGGCGACGCCGGGCGCACGGTGCTGGCGCTCTACAACATCCACGGCTCGGTGTCGGTGCAGGGCTACGCCGGCAACAAAGTGGTGATAGAAGCCACCAAAACCATCCGGGCCGACGACGCCAAAACCCTGGAAGTGGGCAGGGCAGAAGCGCAACTGGGCTTCCTGCAGCGCAACGACAGCGTGCTGGTGTACATGGCCGCTCCCTACGACTCGCGGCCCCGCAACAACAATAACCGCAACTGGGACCACAAGGAAATTGACTACCGCTACGCGTTCGACTACGTGGTGAAAGTGCCCTATGCCCTCAACCTCCGCGTGTCGACCGTGAACAAGGGCAAGATTGAGGTGCAGGACGTGACCGGACAGCTGAACGTGACCAACGTGAACGGGGCAGTCGTCCTCAACAACATCAAAGGCACCACCAAGGCCCACACCGTGAACGGCAACGTGGAAGCCACCTACGCCAGCAGCCCTCCCGGCGCGTCGTCGTACCACACCCTCAACGGCCAAATCAAGGTGAAGTACCCGGCCAGCATCGACGCCGACATGCACTTCAAGAGCATGAACGGCCAGTTCTACACCGATTTCCCCAACCCCGAAGTGCTGCCGGTAAAAGTCACCAAAAACCAGGAAGGCCGCGGCGGCGGCACCGTCTACAAGCTCAGCAAGGACGCGGCCGTGCGCCTGGGCAAAGGCGGCACCGACCTGCGCTTCGAAACCCTAAATGGCAACGTGTTTGTCACCAAAAAATAACCACCCCCCGTTCCCTTCCCTCAATACTTATCCTCCCCCTCGATACCAATGAATCCTCTCCTTATTAAGGCACTCGCGCAAGCTGCGCGTCCGGTCCGCCTTGCCCTGCTCTTTTTGGTGGGCGCGGCCCTACCCAGCGCGGCGCAAGAAGCCTCCAAAGAACAGCTCACCGTGGCCCTGACCTCGCCCAACAAGCCCGGTATCCTCGAAGTGGGCCTCGTGAACGGCTTCATCCACGTGACGGGCTACAACGGCAAAAGCGTGGTGATTGACGCCTCCACCCGGACCACCACCAGCCGCCGCAGCCAGCCGGCCGAACCCAACGGCATGAAGCGCCTCTCGGCCGGCAACAACCTCAACCTGACCGTGGAGGAGAAGAACAACAACGTGGAAATTTCTACCGAGTCGCACGCCCGCCCCGTGGACCTGACCATCAAGGTGCCGCAGAACTTTTCGCTCAAAATCAGTACCGTGAACAACGGCAACATCACGGTCGAAAACGTGTCGGGTGAGCTGGAAGTGACCAACGTGAACGGGTCCATCACCCTCAAAGACGTGTCGGGCTCGGCCGTGGCCAGCACTGTAAACGGCAACCTGGTGGCCAACTTCAACCGAGTGACGGCCGGCGCGCCCATGGCCTTTTCCACCCTCAACGGCAAAGTGGACGTGACTTTCCCCAGCAACGTGAAAACCGCCCTCAAAATGAAAACCGACCGCGGCGAAATATACAGTGACTTCGACGTGGCCGTGGAAAAAACCGCTCCCAAAGTGAGCCGCACCAACGACAATGGCATGACCCGCATCAGCACCGACGACTGGACCTACGGCAAGGTTAACGGCGGCGGCGCCGAGGTAATGATGAAGACCTTCAACGGCAACATCTACCTGCGCAAAGCCAAGTAGGCCCGCGCCAAGGCGCGGGCTGTGTGACCCAATGGCGCCCGAACAACCGGAACCACGCCGCGCCTCCCGCGCAGACTGAACAACCGACGCCCGCGCCTTGGCACGAGCCTACAGCCCTTTCCCCCCATGCCTACCACCGCTTTTGCTGCAATTGCCGGCCTTCTCGCTTTCCTGCTGCAGCTGCCCGCCGTGGGGCAGCTGCGCCCCAGCACTGCCGCCACCACCCCCGCGCAGCTGACTGCGGCGGTGCAGCGAATTGGCAACGCCTTCATCCAGCAGCCCTCGCGGGTGGGGCTGTCGGTGGGAATTATCAAAAACGGCCAGACCCAGTTTTACAACTTCGGCACCACGGAGAAGGGCAAAAACCTGCCGCCCACGGAAAACACGGTGTACGAAATTGGCTCCATTAGCAAAACCTTCGGCAGCCTGCTGCTGGCCAAAGCCGTGGTGGAAAAGCGGGCGAAGCTGACTGACGACGTGCGGCAGTACCTGCCCGGCACCTATGCCAACCTGGTTTTTGAAGGCCAGCCCATTCAGCTGCGGCACCTGGCCAATACCACGTCGGGTTTGCCCGATAATTTGCCTGACCGCTCGGCGGCCTATCAGGGAGTCAAGCCCGATTCCATCCCGTTTCTGATGGCGGAATCGCTCAGGAACTACACCAAGGAAAGCTTCCTCGAAGACCTCCGCCAAGTGAAGCTGACTGCGGCCCCCGGCCTTACGGACCGGCACTCCAACACCGCGGCCCAGCTGCTGGGCTACGTGCTGGAAAGCGTGTATAAGCGGCCTTATTCCGAACTGGTTGCCGAATACATCAACA
>DASVTG010000670.1:0-5660 GCA_036387695.1 Hymenobacter sp.
CGGTTTTCTGGCCCACGATAGGGCCGTGGTGGGTGCGGTATACGGTGAAAGTCCGGCGCAACAGCTGGTTGCCGACGCGGTAGGGCAGCGTCACTTTTTCGGCCTGCACCGGCCGCAGCTTGCCACCGTAGCGGTAAAACCAAGCCCCGTTTTTCTTCTCAATGGTTTCCAGGTACTCATCCATCGAGTCGGCGCTGCTGGACGTGTGCATCCAGCCGCAATGCTCATTAAATCCCTGGTACACAAAAAACTGGCCCCAGGTCACGGCGCCGTAGGCGTTCAGGCCCTGCTGGCTCACCATCTGCACCTCGGAGCGGAAGTAGAAGGAGGTGTGCGGGTTGATGAGCAACAAGGCGTGCCCGCTGGCGCTTTTGGCGGGCGCAATGGCAAAGCCGTTTGAGCCCACCGGCTCGCGCTCCTTCTTTTCAAAGTCGGTGTTAATCCACGAGCTGGACTTCTTCTGGCTGTAAAAGGCCTTGAGCCGCTCGGTGCTCACCACACTGATGTTGCCGCCGATGCTGCCCTCGCTGAACATCAGCGGCATCCACGGCTGGAAGCGACGCAGCAGCTTGGGCTGCACGGTAGGGTGAGTGGCCAGGTAGTAATTGGTGCCCGCGGCGAAGGCATCCAGCAGCTTCTTCATTTCTGCCGGCGTCTTCTTGTAGATGGCAATGGCCTGCGTGGAGTCCATGAACAGGCGGGCCCGCAAATCGTGGTACAGCGCGGCTTCGCCCTCCACCTCGGCCAAGCGGCCGATGGCATCCAAGTAGTTGGTTTCGAGACGGTCAAAATCGTCCTCGCACTGCGTGTACAGCAGGCCGAACACCGCGTCGGCATCCGTCTTGCCGTAGATGTGCGGCACCCCGTAGGTGTCGCGGGTGATGCTCACTTGCTGGGCCTGTTGCTTCCAGCGGGCTACTTCCTGCGGACTGAATTTCTGTGCTTGAACCGAGACGGTTGTCAATAAAATAAACGGTAGAAACAACGAGCGCATGAGGCAGGAAATATGTGAAACCAATGGCGCGAAAGTAAACGAAAAAGCCCCGGCCAGGTGGTCGGGGCTGATGGAAGGAGACACTTTGCCAGCCGATTAGCTGGCTGGCAGCAGTTTCAGTAGCTCTTCAAGTCGCTTGTCGGAAATGGTGGTCTGCTCCGATTTGTCATAGATGGACAGCAGGTAAACGGCTTCCTCCACGGCTACGACACAAGTAATGACGCGTGCCCCGCCGCTGCCGCCCTTGCCTTTGCTGGCGATTTTTAAGCGGATTTTGTAGCAGTTCCGGCCAATGGCAGTGCCCATTGCGGCCTCTGCCGCTAACGCATTTAACAGCTCCTGCAATTCTCTGTCAAGCGAGGGAAACTTCTTGAGTAGTCGCTTTACCTCGCGGGTGAAGGGCGGGACAGGTACAATTTTATTCGCCACGAACTTCCTGCCAGAATTCATCAAGTGACATGGCCTGCTTGCGGCCCGCCCTGATTTCTTTCATCTCCTCGATGGCTTCCACCAAGTTTCGCTCCGCTTGGGTGCGGGGCAGGAGTTTATCGGCCGCGTCTTTCGTCGATGCGACCTTAGGGCGCTTGGTTGCAGGAAGTGCGTTCGGTACTACGTGCGCCTTAATCTTCATCTTTTTGAAGAGCGCCGTGAGCAGCTGCAAGTCGGCCTCAGAAGATGGGGTAATGACCAAAGAGTCCATGGTAGCGGCAACGAGGGAGCAAAACGACGAGCTATTGGGCAGTTACGCCGAGAACGACGAACCGCAGCCGCAGGTGCTTTTGGCCTGGGGGTTGTTGAACACGAAGCCGCGGGCGTTGAGGCCGTCCTGGAAGTCGACTTCCATGCCCAGCACGTACATGGCGTGCTTTTTATCCATGATGAGCTTCAGGCCGTCGAGGTCGTAGGTTTCGTCGGCGTCTTTGGCTTTGTCGAAGCCGAGCAGGTAGCTCATGCCCGAGCAGCCGCCGCCCTGCACGCCAATGCGCAGGCCGTAGTCGGCGGGCACGTTCTTTTCCTGGATGATATTTTTCACCTCAACCACCGCGCGGTCGGTGAGGCTGATGGGAGCGAGGGTGGCAACAGAAGCCATAACGAGACGATTTAGAAGGGGTGGACGACAAAGATACAGCGGCGGCCGGAGAGGCTCGCGCCGCGGCGTCAGACCAGAAACAGCAGTTGGGGCCCGGCGGTTCACGGCGTAAGTTTGCGGCCGTTGCCGCCGGCGCAAACCACGGCAGCACACGCGGAATCGGCAACAATTTCATTCCAAAAGTCGAAAGACGATTCTACCCTTCACCGCCTCATCGCCGACACCCTTTATGGATTCGACTGCCTATTTTTTCGACCTGCTCAAAATCATCCTGCCGGCCCTCATCGTGGCCGGCATCATCTACTTGCTCTTCCGCCAGTTCCTGGAAAAAGAGCAGCAGCGCCAACTAATTGCCATGCGCATGGAAAGCGGCAAAGCCACGCTGCCCCTGCGCCTGCAAGCCTACGAGCGCATCGTGCTGTTTCTGGAGCGCATTTCGCCCAACAACATCCTTGTGCGCCTGAGCAGCGCCGGCCAAACCGCTCCGGACTTTCACCGCCTGCTGCAACAGGAAATCCGGGCCGAGTACGAGCACAACCTCTCGCAGCAGCTCTACATCTCGGCCGATGCCTGGACAGTAGTGAAAGAAGCCAAAGAAAACGTGCTGACGATGGTGAACCGGGCCTTCCACGGCATGCAAAACCCCGCCCAGTCGCGCGGCACCGAACTAGCCAAGCGCATTTTGGAAGGGCTGATGATGGACGGAGCAGAGCCCACAGCTCAAGCCCTGGCCGTGGTGAAGAGCGAAGCGGCCGGGCTGTTTTAGCGCCAGGCTGTGCAGATGTGGAGCAGATGAAAACCGCATTTTAGCCGGGCAAGCTGGAGCAAAGCGCTGGCGGTGCTGCTTCTGGCTTGCGGGTTCGCGCGGCCTGCCTCGGCGGAAGGCGGAAGCTACCCGTCAATGGAACTGTTGATTGGCCTGATGCTGGCCTACCTGCTGGGCGTGCCGGTTGTGGTCACAGCACTGGTTTACGTCGCGATGAAGCTGGTGCGCCGGCAGAAAAAGCTCCGTGTGCTGAAGCTTTTTGCCGTGGCATTTGCCGCCTGGGCCGTCGGACTATTGGTTTTTCTCAACAGCAGCCTAGCCCTCTACTTGGGCGAAACACCAGCCATGTGGGTGGGCGGGGCCTGCGTGCTCGGGTGTACCCTCGCCGCTGCTTTGCGGTTCGGTACCACCGGGCCAGCCGCCTGAGCCCGGGTCGCCGCAGCATCACACCGCTACGCCCACGGCCTCAATAGCGCGCTGGTAGCACTCCTCGTACTTGGGCACAATCTTTTCCACGGCAAACTCCTCGGCGCGGGCCCGCGCGGCGGCCTTGAAACGCGGCAGGTTCTCGTCATCGAGCACGTAGAGGGCATTTTTCACCATGTCGGCCACGTCGCCGATGTCGCTAATCATGCCCGTGACGCCGTGCACGTTCAGTTCAGGAATGCCGCCGGCGTTGGTGCTCACCACCGGCACTTCGCAGGCCATGGCTTCGAGGGCAGCAAGACCGAAGCTTTCGTTTTCCGAAGGCATCAGGAACAGGTCGCTCACGCTCAGCACTTCTTCCACGGCTTCGAGCTTGCCCAGGAAACGCAAGTCGCGGTGCACGTCGAGGTCGCGGGCTAGCTTCTCCATGCGGTTGCGGTCGGGGCCGTCGCCCACCAGCAACAGCTTGGCCGGAATCTGTTCGCGCACGCCCACAAAAATGCGCAACACGTCTTCCACCCGCTTCACGGTGCGGAAATTGCTGGTGTGAATGAGCAGCTTCTCTCCCTCCGGCGCAATGGCCGCCCGGAAGTGGCTTTTCTCCTGCTTTCGGAAACGTTGCAGGTCGATGAAGTTGGGGATGACGGTGATGTCCTTCTCAATGGCGAAATACTCATAGGTTTCCCGCCGCAGGTCGTCCGATACCGACGTTACCCCGTCGCTCTGGTTGATGCTGAACGTGACCACCGGCTCGAAGCTGGCGTCTTTGCCCACCAGCGTAATGTCGGTGCCATGCAGGGTCGTCACCACCGGAATCTGGATGCCGCGGGTGCGCAGAATCTGCTTGGCCATGAAGGCGGCCGAGGCATGCGGAATGGCGTAGTGCACGTGCAGCACGTCGAGCTTTTCGTTCTGCACAATGTCGACCATCTTGCTGGTCAGGGCCAGCTCGTAGGGTGGAAACTGGAAGAGCGGGTAGGCCGGCACGTACACCTCGTGGTAAAAGAGGTTCTCGTTGAAAAAGTCGAGCCGCACGGGCTGGCTGTAGGTGATAAAGTGCACCCGGTGGCCGCGCTGCGCCAGGGCCTTGCCCAACTCCGTGGCCACCACGCCGGAGCCGCCAAACGTGGGATAACAGACGATGCCGATGTTCATAAAGAAGCTAACGCGAAAATGAGCCTCGCGTTCTGCTTAACCGTGGACCACAACAGATGTTATGACCAATGGAGCGTTGCTTCACGCGCCGGGCTACGCTACTCACGTTGCCCTTACTTGCTCCTTGCTCTTTCGGAGTTGTACTCCGAAAGCCTCCCGCCACGGTCTTGCGGGCCCAGTTGAGACGGGGCTTTGGTAGTTGGGGCTACAAGCCCCCGGCAGCGCAGCTTTCGGAGTGCAACTCCGAAAGAGCAAAGGCGAGTTTGTGGGTAAATACCCAGTCAGCGTCCGATGGTTGCGTTTATCGGCCGCTGTCGGCCACGGCCTTATTGCCCGCCGCCAGCGACTTGTAAATTACCTCGTGAATCCGGGTGCGGATGTTGTACTGGCGCAGCTTGTTGTTGCCGGCATCCGGGTACACGCGGTTCGAAAGAAAGATGTAGAGAATCTCGTTTTCGGGGTCCATCCACACGCAGGTGCCCGTGAAACCGGTGTGGCCAAAGGTGGTGGCCGGCGACAGGTTGCTGGTGGGGCCCGACGGTTTGCCGGGGTCGCCGTGGTCCCAGCCCAGGCTGTGGCGGTTGCCGGCCACGCGGCTGCGGGCAAACTCCGTGACCACCGGGTTCTGGAAGTACTTCGTGCCGCCGTAGTGTCCGTTTTGCAGGTTCATTTGCATCAGCACCGCCAAATCGTTGGCAGTGGCAAAAAGGCCGGCGTGGCCGCCTACGCCACCCACAAGGGCGGCCGTTTGGTCGTGTACCGAGCCTTGTAGCTGACCACGGCGATAGTAGGTGTCGTTTTCCGTCGGGGCAATGCAGCTCTTGGGAAAGCGCTGCAGGGGGTTGTAGGTCATGCTGCCCAAGCCCAGCGGACGATAGAAATTGTCTTGCAGGAAATTGTCCAGGGGTTGCTTCAGTATTTTTTCGCACACCCGCTTCATCACAATAAAGCTCAGGTCAGAATACTCAATCGGGTATTTGCCCTTGATTTTGGGCATCAGGCTTGAGCGCATGGTCCAAGCCCATACTGAGTCGTCGGCGGCCTTGGTGCTGTATTCGCCGGGGGCCACCTCGTGGGGAAAAGCGTCGGAGCGGGTGCTGGCGTAAAAGGTCGGCTTGAGGCCGCTGCTGTTGATGGTGCGCTCCCAGGTGGGAATGCCGGGCTTGAGGCCTGCCTGGTGCAACAGCACGTCCCGGATAGTCAAGTCGCGCTTGTTGGTGCGGGCTAGC
>DASVTG010000671.1:0-5695 GCA_036387695.1 Hymenobacter sp.
TGTGAGGACGCCGTTAGGTTTGGCAGGTGGTCCAGCTGGTGTTCGGCGGCGACCTTATCCTTCACCAATTTGAAATTGATAGAATCCGAAAGGGTGTAAGCATATGTGCCCGAGAGTTTTTGGCGCGGGTCATAAATATTCATGAGATAGGTGCCAGGGGCTTGAAGCCGTGCTAGATTTCCCAACGCGTAAGCCTTGATGCGGGAGTGCTGAACGTGGTCAGCGCCCGCCAGGGTCATGGAATGCAGGTCCAACTCGTGTGGCGCTTTTGGCCCCACGGGAGAATAGCTGCCAAAAAATCCCGCCGCGGTGTAAACAATGCGTTTGCCATCGGCCGAGAAAAGGGCCTGTCTGATATTCTGTTTGCTGGAAGTGATTTGCTGATTGGTGTGAAGTTGCCGGTCGTAAAGAATCACGTCGGCAAAGTTCGTTTTTTTGGTTACCGCAGTTGGCTGCTTCAGGTACAACAAGTACCTGCCATCGGGCGAGTAAGCGGGAGCGAAACAATCAAACCCTGGCGCCTCCGAACTTATTCTAACGGCTTTGCTGCCCGCCGCCAAACGCTGCTCAAAAACGAAGAATTCCTTGCCTCGAGCGGCTGAAAAAGCAATTTCCTGCGCGCTAGGCGCTATTCTAGCATCACTTAGAATAAGGGTTTCTTGGGCACTAGCAGCCAAGGTCAGCCCTGAGCCTGCCAGAACTAAGAACAGACGAACCATCATGAGGGCTTGAATTTTTGAGTGAGAATTGCTCTAACGCGAAGACCGTCAAGCCCGCCCGTCCGCTTCCAGAACCTGCTCCACCCAGCCCTTGCCCCAGTCCTCTAGCTCCTGCGCGCTCCACAGCTGCGGGTAGAATATGCGCCGCTGGAACTTGGGAGGCAGGTAGTTGCGCCAGTTGGTGCCGCCGGTGGCGGCCACGTCGGTGGGGTTGCGCTGCAGGTAGCGCACGGCCGACTTGAAGTGCATCAGCGGCCAGTTCACGTTCACGCTCACGTCGAGCTGGCGCATGGCGCGCAGCAGGCGCGGGTGCTGCTGGTCTTCCGGGGGCAGGCGCTGCACCACGGCCCACACGTTGCGGTCGTGGTAGGCCTCGGCGTGGCGAACCAGGTCGGCGGTGTATTTCCGCTCAAATTCGATGAGGGTAAGGGCTTTGGCGCCGCTGGCCTCCACGGTGGCGCCGGCTTTCCAATAAATGCAGCCCAGCATCTGGTCGTAGTCGTGGGCCGAGGCCTCGCCCAGGGCCTGCCGCTTCGCCTCGTCGGTGAGGTTGGCGAGGCTGGTGCTGGCAATTTCTATCATCCGGTACTGCACCGACTGAAAGCCCGAAGCCGGCATCAGGGCCATGCGGAAGTCCAGGAACTGCTGCTTGTCCATGCCGTCCACCATCACGTCAAACGAGTCGATGAGGTTGTCGAAGTAGCGGTTGATGCGGCCCAGGCGCAGCACCACTTCTCCCAAGGTGGGTTGTTGGAGGTCGCCAATCTGCTCGTACTCGCAGAGGCAGAGCTTGAAGTACAGCTCCGAAATCTGGTGGTACATGATGAAAATCCGCTCGTCGGGCAGGTTGGTGAGCGGGCGCTGCAACGAGAGCAAGGTGTCCAGCTCGATGTAATCCCAGTAGTTGATGTATCTGGCGTGGTACAGGCCTTCGAGGTAGGCGGCGAGGTCCTGGCCGTCGGGGGCGTACCGGGCCTGCAATCGTCGCAGTTGGGCCAGTACGGCAGGGGAAAACTCGTCCGGGGCGGGGGTGGCGGACATAAGAAAAACGGGCGGTGAGGTGGTGGGAAACGCCTGGGTGGGGCCCGGCAAATATCGGTAAAATACCGAGGGCGCAAGAAGCCTTTTTGGCGCAGCGCCGATTGCGGGGCAACTTCTGCGCTTGCACGGCATCTTTGCTCTTAGCCGAACGCGAAGAAGTTGCTAGCCAGGGCTCCGTTCCGGGAGCTGGGTCCGGCTTTTTTGCCCCTGTGGCCCCCAGATTTAGCGTCCGTGCGCTACTTTTAGCCACGCAATCACCCTCACGGCGTAAAGCCCATGGCCGAGAAATCCAGCATTTTTGATATGATTGGGCCTGTGATGATTGGGCCCAGTTCGTCGCATACGGCTGGGGTGGTGCGCATTGCGCGGGCCGCCATCCGCATCCTGGGTGCCGTGCCGACGGAGGCCGTCGTCACCTTTTACAATTCCTTTGCGCGCACCTACGAAGGCCACGGCTCGGACCGCGCCATCGTGGCCGGCCTGCTGGGCTATGCCCCCGACGACACCCGCATTCGCACGGCCTTCGACCACGCCGAAGAAGCCGGGCTGCGCTACACGTTTCAGAGCGTGGGCAACGCGTCGACCATGCACCCGAACACCATCAAGCTCAACCTGCTGGACGGGGCCACCGGCTACCGGGTGGAGGTGGTGGGCCAGAGCCGCGGCGGCGGGGTCATTCGCATCGTGGAAGTCGACGGGTTTCCCTCGGATTTCTCCGGCGCGCTGCACACGCTCATCATCGACGCGCACGACGTGCCGGGCTCCATTGCTTTCATTGCCTCGGTCATTGCCCACGACCAGTGCAACATCGCCACGATGTTTGTGAGCCGCAAGGGGCGCAACGACGCGGCCCGGCAATTCATCGAAATGGATAGCCCCATCAAAGACATCACGCTGGCGTATTTGCGCCAGCTGAGCTGGGTGCAGCGCATCACCTACATCCCCACGCTGGAATAGAAAAACAGTTAACAATGAGCAATGAACAATTGATAATTGCAATTTGCAGGCAGCCTAATCGGTTTTTTAACACCTCATTGCTCACTGCTCATTGTTAACTGTCAATTGCTCATTGAAAAAACAAGCACCAACCTTTTCTGCAAGATGAAACGAGGGAAACACACTTCAGCGCCTAACGGCCGGCCGCTCGTGCTGGCCGGTCTGGCCGCCGCTTGGCTGGCGGCCAGCCCCCCCGCCCAGGCCCAAACGCCGGCCGTGCCCGCCTCGCCGCCCGCGGCGGCGCTCAACGGCCCCGCCCAGCCCGCCACCGGTCCCTGGACCTTGCAGCGGGCCGTGGACTACGCCCTGGCCCACAACCTGACCGTGCGCCAGACCGAGCTCACGGCCCAGCAGCAAGACGCCGTGCAGCGCCTGAACCGGGCCGCGCTGTACCCCACGGTGAACGCGAGCGGCTCGCAAAACTTCAACTTTGGCACCAACCGTGACCCGTTCACGAACCAGTTCCAGCAGCTGAACGTGCGGTCGAACAACTTCTCGGCCGTGGCCCAAGTCACCATCTTCTCGGGCTTTCAGCTGCGCAACACCATAAAGCAAGGCTTGCTGGATGCGCAAGCGGCGCGGGTCGACATCGACAAAGCGCGCAATGACTTGTCGCTGAACGTGGCCTCGTCGTTTTTGCAGCTGCTGCTGGCCCAGGAGCTGATTCGGGCGTCTGAGGCCCGCCTGAGCACGGTGCGCGAGCAAGTTTCGCGCAGCGAAAAGCTGCTCAGGGCCGGCGCCGTGGCCGAAGGCAACGTGCTCGACAGCCGCGCCCAGCTGGCCGGCGAAGAGCGCACGCTCGTGACCGCCCAAAACCAGCGCGATTTGGCCCAGTTGGCCCTGGTGCAGCAGCTCAACCTGGACCCCGCCACCGCCACGCGCTTTGAAGTGGTGGTGCCGGACCTGCCGGACCCCACCACGCTCTCGGCCACGGCCGACGCGCTGGACCCCAACGCCACCTTCGAGCTGGCGCGCCAGCGCCTGCCCGAAGTGAAAGCCGCCGACCTGCGCGTGCAAAGCGCCCGCCGTGGCATCGACATTGCCCGCGGCGCCTATTACCCGCGCCTGACCATGGCCGGGGGCGTGCAAACCGGCTTTTCGTCGGTGCGCACGCAGCAGGTTCGCACCGACGGCGAACCGGTGGCGGTGCCCGTGTTGCAGCCCGACCCCACCGCGCCGACCGGCTACGTGCCCTCGCAATACGTATTGCTGAGCCCCCAGACTACTTTTGATACGCTGCCTTACAGGTTTTTTGACCAACTGGCCGATAACAAGGGCGAATTCCTGCAGCTCAACCTGAACATTCCCATCTTCAACGGCATGCAGTCGCGGGTGGGCGTGCAGCGGGCCCAAATCAACATTCAGCAAACCGAGCTGCGGGCCGAGCAAGTCACGCTGCAGCTGCGCCAGACCATTCAGCAGAGCTTTGCCGATGCCCTGGCGGCCCAGCGCCGCTACGCCGCCAGCTCCCGGCAGGTGGAAGCGCTTGCGCTGGCGTTCCGCAACGCCGAAGTGCGCTTCAACAACGGCTTGCTCAACGGCACCGACTTCAACATTGCCCGCAACAACCTCACGGCGGCGGAGTCGGACATGATTCAAGCCAAATACGAATTCTTCTTCCGGCGCAAGGTGCTGGACTTCTACCAGGGCAAGCCGCTGGCGCTTTAAGGCAATGGGCGAAGGAGTGAATGGGTGAAGGAGTAAATGAGTGAATGGGCAATAAAGAATTTTTCGCCCATTCACGCCCTCACGCCTTCGCCCATTCACACCTTCACACCTTCACTCAATCACGCCTTCACTCATTCACTCCTTCACTCATTGATTTCGTGAAAAACAACCGATTGCTCTACATCCTCCTTGCCTTGGTGCTGGTGCTGCTGGTGGGCTACACCGTGGCCAAAAAACAAGGCTGGGTGGGCAAACCCGCCGGCGTGGAAGTACTCGTGGCCAAAGCCGGCCCCGCCAACATCGTCGAGAAAGTAAGCGCCTCGGGCAAGGTGCAGCCCGAAACCGAAGTAAAAATCTCGCCCGACGTATCCGGCGAAATCATCGAATTGTACGTGCAGGAAGGCGATTCCGTGCGCAAAGGCCAGCTGTTGCTCCGCATTCGCCCCGATAACTACCAGGCGCAGGTGGCCATGCAAAGCGCCCAGGTGGGCACCCAGCGCGCCAACGTGGGCCAGGCCCAGGCCCGCCTGCAGCAACTGCTGGCCAGCGCCAAGCAAACGGAGCTGAGCTACCGCCGCAACGCTTCGCTTTACAAGCAAAAGGTCATTTCGCAGGCCGACTACGAAGCCAGCCAGGCCGCCTACAATGCGTCGCAGGAAGAAATTAACAGCGCCCGCCAGCAAATCCGCGCTTCGCAGAGCACGGTGAGCGCCGCCTCGGCCTCGTTGGAAGAAGCCCGCAAAAACCTCAACAAAACCACCATCTACTCGCCGGTGAGCGGCACGGTCAGCAAGCTCAACGTGAAGAAAGGCGAGCGCGTGGTGGGCACCACCCAAATGGCCGGCACCGAAATCATGCGCATTGCCAACCTCAACAACATGGAGGTGCGCGTGAACGTGAACGAGAACGACGTGAACAACGTGAACATCGGCGACTCGGTGGAAGTGGAAGTGGACGCGTACAGCAGCAAGGACGAGAAGTTCAAAGGGCTGGTGACCAACATTGCCAACACCGCCAAGGACGCGCTGACGGCGGAAGCCGTGACCGAGTTTGAGGTGCGCATCCGGCTGCTGCCCGAGAGCTACCGCCACTTGCTGCGCACGGTGGCGGGCAAAACCATTGTGCCTTTCCGGCCCGGCATGACGGCCTCGGTCGACATCATTACCGACCGCAAAGCCGGCGCGCTCAGCGTGCCCCTGGCCGCCGTAACCACCCGCTCGGACTCGACCAGCGCGAAAGAGGGCGCCGCCGCCTCGTCGGGGGGCGGGCCG
>DASVTG010000672.1:0-8598 GCA_036387695.1 Hymenobacter sp.
CGTCCCCGCGTATTTCGCCATCGTTGAATCGGCGCGGGGACGCGAACTGCAAAGTTCGCGCTACTATGCCACACTCACCACTCCACCACTTCACCACTTCCCTCCTGAGCCCCCACGGCCGCTTGCTCAGCCTGCACCGGCCGCAGGTGATGGGCATTCTCAACCTCACGCCCGACTCGTTCTTCGCCGGCAGCCGCGTGGCCTCTGAAAAAGACCTGCTGACCCGCGCCGAAACCATGCTCAAGGCCGGGGCCGCCGTGCTCGACCTGGGGGCCTACAGCACCCGGCCCGGCGCCGACGACATTCCGCCCGACGAGGAGCTGCAACGCCTGCTGCCCGCCGTAGAAGCCGTACGCCGGGAATTTCCCCAGGCCTTTCTTTCCGCCGATACCTTCCGGGCCGGCGTGGCGGCCGAAGCCGTGGCCGCGGGTGCCGACCTGGTGAACGACGTGGGCGGCGGCACCCTCGACCCGGCCATGTTTGCCACCGTGGCCCGCCTGCGCGTGCCCTACGTGCTGATGCACCTGCGCGGCACGCCCCAAACCATGAGCAAGCTCACGCACTACGAAGACGACCTGGTGCTCATGCTGCTGCGCTACTTCCGCGACGGCCTGGCCGCCTTGCGCCAGCTAGGCGTGGTCGACGTTGTGCTCGACCCCGGCTTCGGCTTCGCCAAAACCGCCGCCCAAAGCCACGAGCTGCTGCGCCGCCTGCCCGAGCTGCAAGTGCTGGGGCTGCCCATGCTGGCGGCGTTGTCGCGCAAAAAAATGGTGTACGGCCCGCTCGGCCTCGGACCCGAAACGGCCCTCAACGGAACCACGGCCCTGCACATGGTGGCCCTGCAAGGGGGAGCCAAGCTGCTGCGGGCGCACGACGTGGCCGAAGCCGCCCAAACCATAGAATTATTTGCCAATACCTTTCCAATGGCGGAATAAAGGGCGTAATTTGAGGTTGGGTGGCGGGCCGTGCAACGGCTGCTTGCCAAAGCGCCTCTCTACCGACAGGCACGCCGCCCTTCGCCCTTTTACCTCCCTTTCCCCATGTCCGGCCCTTTCCCCATCAATTTCCTGCATTTTGGCTGGATTGACGCGGCCGACGTGCTCCTGGTCACGGTGCTGCTGTACCAGTTGTATAAACTTTTGCGCGGCTCGGTGGCCCTGAACGTGGCGTTGGGGCTGATTTCGTTCTACCTGCTTTACCTGGTGGTGAAGGCCACCGGCATGGAGCTGCTCACCAAGATTCTGGGCCAGTTCATGAGCGTGGGCGTGCTGGCCAGCATCATCCTGTTTCAGCAGGAAATCCGCCGGTTTTTGTTGAACGTGGGCAAGGCCACGGCCCTGGAGCGGGTGCGCGGTTGGGCTCGCGGCCGCTCTACGGATGCGGCGCCCCTCAGCGTGGGCCCGTTTGTGGAAGCTGCCAAAAGCTTGTCCAACAAGTTTACCGGCGCGCTCATCTGCTTCGCCCAGGCCTCGGACCTGTCCGCTTTCGCCGAATCCGGCGACCGCCTCGACGCCGAAATCAGCAAGCGCCTGCTGCTCTCCATCTTCAACAAAACCAGCCCCCTGCACGACGGCGCCGTGATTGTGGCGGGCGGCCGCATCCTGGCCGCCCGCTGCATCCTGCCGGTGAGCGAAAACCCCGACGTGCCCGCCTCGCTGGGCCTGCGCCACCGCGCCGCCATCGGCCTGAGCGAAATCACCGACGCCGTGGTGCTGGTGGTGAGCGAAGAAACCGGCGCCATGAGCCTCGTGCGCCACGGCGAAGTGCACCGCGACCTGGCCACCGGCGAACTCCGGGCTCGCCTGAACGAATGGCTGGGCCAGACCGCGCCGCTGCGCGTGGCCGCGGTGAGCTGAGGCGCGGCCCGCTGGGCAGCGGCTTACCCCGGCAACTCGGCCACCCGGCTGAGCAGTTCGGGGCTTACGGGCTTGGTGAAGTACCCTTTCACGACTTGGTAAGACGTGGCTTTTTCCATGTCGCCGGGGTGAATGGACGAAGTCAGCACGCACACCCACGGCTGCCACGGCAGCGCCTTGAGCGCATCGAGAAACTCCCAGCCGTCCATCACCGGCATGTTGAGGTCCAGCAGAATCAGGTCGGGGAGCTGTGCTTGCTGCGCCGTGGCCCGCAGCAGGGCGTCGAAGGCGGGCTGTCCGTTCCGAAACCGCTTCACTTGCCCAAACGCCTCGTGCTGAATCAGGTGCAATTCCGTTATCTTCGACGTAATGGGGTCGTCCTCAATAACGTATATCAGCTCAAACGATTTCACTGAAGTAAACTTTAAAGGTGGAGCCCACGCCAACCTGGCTGTCAACTTCGATTTTGCCGTTCATGGCCTCCACTTGGTTTTTGGTGATGAACAGCCCCAGGCCGCGGGCGTCCTCGTTGCCGTGAAAGGTTTTGTACATGCCGAAAACCTTGCCGTGGTTCCGCGCCATGTCAATGCCGAGGCCGTTGTCCTGCAGGGTGAGCACCGTGTAGCCGTCTTCGCGGTAGCAGCCCAGCGCCAGGCGGGGCGGGGCGCTCGCGGAGCGGTACTTGATGGCGTTGCTAATCAGGTTCAGCAAGATGCTGTCCAGGTACGCGGGCACCACGTTCACCGTTGCCTCGGCCGGAATGTCCACCGACACGGCCACCTGGTTTTGGTGAATCAGCACGTTCAGCGCGTCCAGGGTCCGGTCCACTTCCTGCCGCAGCCCGCGCAACTCCCTGGGCTGCGGGCCGGTGCTGTTGGTAATCACAATCTCGTTGAGGTTGACGATGGTTTCGGCCAGCTTGTTGGTGCTGGTTTTCAGCATCTGCAAAAACATTGCGGCCTGGGTTTCGTCGGTGGCGGCCTCCAGGAAGCTGACCAGGGCCGTTAGGTTGGCCGAGTGCGAACGGATGTTGTGCGAAATGATGTAGGCAAAGTTCTGGAGCCGGGCGTTTTGCTGGTTGGTGAGGGCCAGCAGGCGCTTGGTTCGCTCCAGGTTGTCGACGAGCAGCGTGACGTCGTAGCCCACGCACTGGATTTCGGCCACCTGCCCGTCGGGCCCCAGGATGCCCTTGAATTCCCAGTGGTTGGATTTTACCACGTTGTCGTGGTAGGGTTTGCGCAGGATAACCTGGTGGGGCAGTTCCGGTTGGGCGAAGCACTGGCCCACCACCGCCAAGCACTTGGGCCGGTCTTCCTCCACGATGCTGAACAGGGAATTCGTGCCGATTATTTTGCTGTTGAGGCCGAACCGCTCGTAGAAGAAGTCGTTCACGAAGCTGTAGTTGCCCTGCGCGTCGGTTTTGATGATGTACACCGACTGGTTGCTGAGAATGGAACCGTAATGGGTGGCCACTTCCTGGGCGCTGATTTCCTCATTTCGCCGCTTGGTGATGTCCACCAGCACCCCCAGCAAGCGGTGGGGCTGGCCGGCGGCGTTGCGCAGCACTAGCCCCCAGCAGTGCAGCCACCGCACCGACCCGTCGCGGTGAGTGCCCTGCACCACTTGGTCGAAGGAGTACGAATGGTCGGCGATGCACGCGGCCACGTAGCCGTCCGTCGCAGCCAGGTCGTCGGGGCCCACCGCCGCGGCCCAGGCATCGGCAAAGTGGGTGGGCTCCGGCGCGTCGTACCCCAGCATGTGCCAAAATTTGGGGGTCGCCCAGCGGGCGGCTTCTCTTTCCAGGTCCCAGTACCAAAGCCCCGCTAAAGTTGATTCTTGAATAAAGTCAAAAACAGTATAGTCTGAGCTTTGCAATTCGCGTAGCTCGTTTCCAAGATAATCCATTATAAAATACGTATTTATTCGTCTTTTTTCAGTATAAATTACAAATAATTATTCGCGAGATTTGATACTCCCTATTTAACAAAAGTATGGATGCAATTGTAAGAAATGTTCAAAAATATTTTCAGGCTGTGTGCCGTTCAACAGGGCCAGTAGCGGCCCAGCAAGCCATTTGGTAAGTCACGGCCGCTTTGCATGGCGCGGCAGCTACTCCAAGGCCAGGGCGTTGCCAAATCACAGGCGCAACTGGAGTTTTATACGTGTGAATTTTTAATCACAGTCTGTTGATACCGTCGTGAATAATCCTGCACCCATAAAAAGCCAGTCGTTTTCGACTGCCAGTGCCAGCGCCGGCTCCGCCCCGGAAACCAGACCAACGGAGCCGGCGCTGCCCCCTGAGTCCACGGTGTCCGAACCCAAGGCGCCCGCGCTGATTTACGTGTTGGAAAATGACCGAATTACTTCCGTCGTCACGGCAATGATAGTGCAAAGGAGCTTGCACGGCGGGCAGGTGCGCTGCTTTGCCAACGGTCGACCCGCCTTTGACCAGCTAACGGCAGCGCTTCGGGACGGCGAGGCCCTGCCGGACCTGATTCTTTTGGACCTAGACATGCCCTTTATGGACGGCTGGGAATTCCTCAATGCCTTGTCTGGCCTGGTGTCGCCGGTGCCCACGCGCGTGTTCGTGCTGACCTCGTCCATTCACCCCGACGACCTGACCAAAGCCACCAACTACCAGCAAGTGAAAGGCTTCTTCACCAAACCGCTCGGCGAAGCCAGCCTGATGCGCATGCGGCAGTTGTTGCGCGAAGGGCAAAGCCTCGGCCTCGCGTAGTGCCTCGTCTCCTGCTCCGTCCACAGCGCGCTTGGGTGCCGTATGCGCAAATGTTGATTGAAGCTCGGGCTTCGCTCAGCGTCCGGGGGGCGGCAACGGGCGTAGTTCATTTTCCCCGTAACCTTGATTCTACTTGTTCGTTTAAGCTAATAGGATTAGTTCGAATGCTCCAATAAATTTAGTGTTATGAAAATCGAAGTAGCAAAAGGCCAAGACAAGGGATTTCTGCCCGACGGCCGTCATACCGTGGAAATCACTTCCATCGAAGAAGGCACCAGCGAACACCAGCAGGTGCCGTTTTTCGCCGCTCGCCTGGAAAACGAAGACGGGTTCGTCACGCAGCGGTTCTATAACTCCGAAGCTGGCCATCCCATCATTCTGCAGCTGTATTCCGCGGTGGGCATCAAGCCCGAGGAAGGCAAAGACCTCGACACCAAACAGCTCATCGGCAAGCGCCTGTCGGTGGAGGTAGGCGACCATTCCTATGCCGACCCCGCCTCCGGCAACGAGCGCAGCATTCGCCAAGCCTCCGGCTTCCGAAAGGCTTAGCACCAGCCGTGCTGAACCACAACAAAAGCTGCTGCCCGTTCGGGCAGCAGCTTTTTTGTGCGTTTGCGCCTGCGGAGCGAGGCGCCACCTTCCCGGAGAAGGGGCGCAGCCGGCTATGCTGGCGCAGCACGGCGAAGGCGTTGGCCACTGGATTCCCCGGAACTAGCGTTGCCTTGGTCAAAGGCGGTCAGGAGCTTGTTTCTTACGACTTCGCCGCCTTTGATTTGAAGGTGTTTCTGCTCTTGGCACCTCACCGCACGAAGTAAGGGTAGGCGAAGTACAGGCGTTGTTCCTCGGTGGTTACGGTGCGTTTTGAAGGCCCCGGCCCAATCTCCCGGAAGTCGGACAAGTAGCCCCGGACCACCTGCGCGCCACGTTGGGTCGCGGGTATACGCACCGTCACGGCGTGGTCACGACCACGCACAAGCCGCACTGATGCGGAATCACGCAATCGAAACTGCGCATCGTAGTTGCCTACCACAGCCAATACCAGCGGAAATTGCGGGTAACGTACCCGCAGGTGCAACGTGAGTGAGTCAGTTGAACTTACCGTGTCGCGCTCTGCCTTCGCCTCCAAATAGCCGTAACGCTCCGTTACTCTGCCCAATGTGTCATAAACAACATAGCGAGCAGGCCACTCTTCGCCTTCGCCGATGACAAAGTCTATACGTTTGTAAAGTCGGTTGCGTGGCTGTTCATAGAAAAGCAGGTATCGTCCCGTGTGCTTGCCTTTTATAAACTGAGCAACGTCTTTAAGGCCACCAGTTTCATGAAATCTGTACGATTTTCCGTGGGGAAACCCACCTCGTGCTTGTTCCCATGACATTAGCTGTCCAGAATCATAAAAGCGACGCTCAATTCCTGCTGCTTTATCGCGGTGAAAATAGAGAATATCACCAATTTCGCCATTTGGCAAATAGACGAGTGTACGACCCTCTCTCATTCCGTCAACCATATGAGAAACGGTGGTTGTGCCGTCCGCATTCCGCACTGTCTTCACTAGAGCCGGTACGACGGCAGGGCTTGTTGGTTCAGGGTTACATGCCGGGCCCACCAGTGTCAGCAGTAATCCCCACAAAGCAAAATGGTCTTTTCTCATCTTTGGGGGCGTGCCACGATGCTACCTATGCGCTTCGGACCTTGGTACTCATAGCGTACGTAAATACTATCATAACTAGAGCCCCTGCCCCTGCGCTCAAACCCGCCGCCCATCGTGGTGGTACTCGCGCTGCTCGGCAGCCCCCTCATGCTGTCCACCTGGGCCAGACTGGTCTTGTGGCCCGAGTACCTCACCGGGGCGTACACCACGGCCTTGATTTCGGGCGTGGTTGTCAGCTCCTCCTTTACGGCCTTGGCGGCTTCGTACGTGTCCTTGCCTTTGCCAACCGCGGCCCCGGCGTTCTTGCTCAGGCGCAGCACCCAATCGACCAAGCGTTCGGTTCCTTTGTCGGTGAACTTGGTCCACGAGTCCATCGACATGTCCATCGCCTTTTTTAATTGCGTAACATCAATGGCGTCGTATACGATGCCCTTGCGCACGAAACGGGCCGGGTCTTGAAGAGCTTTTTTGTCGTGGTCTTCTGAATAGAGCACAAAGCCGGCCTTGGGTTCCAGCGCGGCCACTAGGCGTTCCCACCAGCCAGGGGGCTGGGGCAGGGTGCGTAAATGCGGGTTGTGGGCGGGCACCCACACCTTGGTGTGGTCAGCCGCGGCTACCACTCCCGGCCGGCCATCGCGCAGCTTCACGATGTAGTAAAGCGGCTGGGCAAGCCGGGGCTTTCCAATGGGTGGGGTGTCCAGGTGGGGCCGCCCCGTCAGCTGGGAGTGACCGGGAAAAGGCGCGCCCCCTGCGATAAGGTACGAGGGGGGACATGTGGCGCCAAGGGCTCGCGAAGGGAGCCGCGGCGAGTCGCCTTTTATTAGTATCGGGGCTCATAACGAACGGGGTGGTGACGGTGAACGGCAAGAGCGGGCCGCGGCAGCGGTCGGCTCGCTGGGCAGCATGCTCGTAAGCCCAAGCATTCGCAATTTATGCGCTACCAATCAAAGAGTTTGATGGCTGCTTCCCTCACGGGGTGTTGGTTACTACCTGGCCGCCCTTGGGCGCTTCCGCAGCGGCGCTGGGCTCTTTCAGGGTGCCGAGTTCCTTGCCCACGGCAATAAACGCCGCAATGGCCTTGTCCAGATGCTCCCGCGTGTGGCCGGCGCTGAGCTGCACCCGGATGCGGGCCTGGCCCTGCGGCACCACCGGGTAGTAGAAGCCCACCACGTAAATGCCCTTGTCCAGCATTTTGGCGGCGAATTCCTGGGCCAGCTTGGCGTCGTAGAGCATGACGGGCACGATGGGGTGCTGGCCGGGGCGGATGTCGAAGCCGGCTTCGGTCATTTTCTCGCGGAAGTATTGGGTGTTCTCCTCCAGTTGGTCGCGCAGCTGGGTGCTTTCCGTGAGCAGCTCCAGCACGCGCAGGGAGGCGCCCACGATGGCCGGGGCCAGCGTGTTCGAGAACAGGTAGGGCCGGCTGCGCTGGCGCAGCATGTCGATGATTTCCTTGCGGCCCGAGGTGAAGCCGCCCATGGCGCCGCCCAGCGCCTTCCCCAGCGTGCCGGTGATAATGTCGATGCGGCCCATCACACCGCGCAGCTCGTGGGTGCCGCGGCCGGTTTTGCCCAGGAAGCCGCTGCTGTGGCACTCGTCCACCATCACCAGGGCCTGGTACTTGTCGGCGAGGTCGCAGATTTTGTCGAGCTGCGCGATGGTGCCGTCCATGGAGAACGAGCCGTCGGTGACGATGATGCGGTGGCGCGTGCCCTTGGCGTGGGCGTCCTGGAGCTGCTTTTCCAGGTCGGCCATGTCGTTGTGCTGGTAGCGGTAGCGCTGGGCCTTGCACAGGCGCACGCCGTCGATGATGCTGGCGTGGTTCAGCGCATCGGAAATGATGGCGTCCTGCTCGTTGAACAGCGGCTCGAACACCCCGCCGTTGGCGTCGAAAGCGGCGGCGTAGAGAATGGTGTCCTCCGTGCCCAGGAACTCGGCCAGCTTCTTTTCCAGCTCTTTGTGAATGTCCTGCGTGCCGCAAATGAAGCGCACCGACGACATGCCGTAGCCGTGCGAGTCGATGGCCGCTTTGGCCGCCTCAATCACCTCCGGGTGCGAACTCAGGCCGAGGTAGTTGTTGGCGCAGAAGTTCAACACCTCGCCAGCCTCGTCGGTTTCAATTTCGGCGCCCTGAGGCGAGGTGATGATGCGCTCCTTCTTGAAAAGGCCGGCGTCTTTGATTTCCTGAAGCTGCTGGGTGAGGTCGGGCTGGAGAGTGGCGTACATGGGCTGGTGGGAAGGGTGAGAATTGCTGGGCGAAATTACGCTAGTTTGAGGTGCTAAGGGCCAACATCCCCGTTACACCGGTCATCCTGAGGGCAGCGAAGGACCTTCTCTCGTGAGAAGGTCCATCGCTGCCC
>DASVTG010000673.1:0-4883 GCA_036387695.1 Hymenobacter sp.
CACTCAGTCACTCAGTCACTCATTGTGAACGGCTGCGGGCGCTATTCCTTGCACCAATCGGCGTCGTTGCTGCGTCAAGCGCAGTTTGTGGTAAGCCACGACACCGGCCTGATGCACATTGCCGCGGCGTTTGGCAAGGAAATTTTCAGCGTGTGGGGCAACACCGTGCCCGCCTTCGGCATGTATCCCTACCGCACCGATTTCCGGGTGCTGGAAGTGCCCGGCCTGCCCTGCCGGCCGTGCTCCAAAATTGGCTACGCGAAGTGCCCACAGGGCCATTTCAAATGCATGCGCGACCAATCCCTCAACCTGGACTTGCCACCAGCCCGCGACGGGCGATAAATTGAGGCCAGCCTACGGTTTTTGCCCACTTACCCTTAACATAGGTGCCGGAAACCAACAGCCCGACCATGCCCGACCCTTGCCAGCACCTCGCCGCCCTTACCCAGCTCACGCCAGCTACGGAATACGTCTGCCCAGAATGTGTAGCCCTCGGCGACGATTGGGTGCACCTGCGGGTGTGCCAGGAATGCGGCCACATCGGCTGCTGCGACAATTCCAAAAACAAGCACGCCACCCGCCATTTCGTGGCCACCAAACACCCCGTAATTGCCTCCGCCGAGCCCGGCGAGCAGTGGCTCTGGTGCTACGTAGACGAGGAAATGGCGGAGTATTGATACACGAAACGCAGAAGCTGTTTTTCAAGCATCAACAGTGTAAATTGCAGAATAATAGAAGGAGCCCAACAATTCGCTGATAGTAAGTGTATATTTGCCAAGCATAGCAAAAATAAGGGGCCGAACCAGACGGCCCAGCCCCTTACCCTACTTAATCCAATGTTCGGCGGCCGTTAAGGCGCCACCGCCCATCAGAAACCAAAGAAGCCATTTTACTAGCCCTTCGGGTATTCGGAAATCAAGCCTGAACTTAACCTCCGATTTTGCACGTTCCTTTTCCATCTGATTGAGAAGATTAGGTGTGTCAGCACCTACTTCTTGAACCCTCGGCGTCGCCACAACGCTGGGGGTTCGCCGTTTATAGGCAACCGCGTTGGCGAGGTGTTTCCCGTGCGTTGCGTCAAAGATAGCCGCGCGTTTCGCGAAAAGTGTAAAACACAATAAAGCCCAGCCACGTAATCAGCCGGGCCTTATTCTGATTCGACAAGGCTTTCTTTTACCCAATCTTGCTGAATCCGCAGTAGCGGTGCAGCACCGCGGGCAGGTTGATGCCCTCAGGCGTCTGGTTGTTCTCCAGCAGCGCGGCCACGATGCGCGGCAGCGCCAGGGCCGAACCGTTCAACGTGTGCAGCAGTTGCGTTTTGCCGCCGTCGACGCGGTAGCGGCACTTGAGGCGGTTGGCTTGGTACGTTTCGAAGTTGGACGCCGAGCTCACTTCCAGCCAGCGGCCTTGGGCGGCGCTCCATACTTCCAAGTCGTAGGTCAGGGCGCTGGTAAAGCCCATGTCGCCGCCGCAGAGGCGCAGCACGCGGTAGGGGAGCTCCAGCTTTTGCAGCAGGCCTTCGATGTGCGCCACCATGGTGTCGAGGGCGGCGTAGCTTTTCTCGGGCTCCGTGATTTGCACAATTTCCACTTTGTCGAACTGGTGCAGGCGGTTGAGGCCGCGCACGTCGGCGCCCCAGGAGCCGGCCTCCCGGCGAAAACAGGGCGTGTGGCCCGCAATGCGCAGCGGCAGCTTCTCCAGCGGAATAATCTCGTCGCGGTAAATATTGGTCAGCGGCACCTCGGCCGTGGGGATGAGGTAGAGGTCGTCCTTGGCGTCGTGGTACATCTGGCCCTCCTTGTCGGGGAGCTGGCCGGTGCCGTAGCCGCTGGCTTCGTTCACCAGAATCGGGGGCTGCATTTCGGTGTAGCCAGCCGCGCGCGCTTCGTCCAGAAAAAAGTTGATGAGGGCGCGCTGGAGCCGGGCGCCCTGGTTTTTATACACCGGAAAGCCCGCGCCCGTGATTTTGTTGCCCAGCTCAAAGTCGATGATGTCGTACTTTTTAATGAGGTCCCAGTGCGGCTGGGCGGTGGGGTCCAGCTCCGGCTTGGCGCCGTGCTCGCGCACCACTTCGTTGTCCTGGGCCGAGCGGCCCTGCGGCACACTGGCGTGGGGCAGGTTGGGCAGCTTGAACAGCAGCTGCTTCTGACCTTCTTCCACCTGAGAGAGTTCGGCGGCGGCGGCCTGGGTCTGTTGCTTCAGCTCGGCCGTGCGGGCTTTGAGGGTTTCGGCGCCGGCTTTGTCGCCGGCTTTCATCAGGCCGCCAATTTGGCGGGCCAGCTCGTTGGCTTCGGCCTGGGCGGCGTCGTGGCTGGTTTGGAGGGAGCGGCGGCGCTGGTCCAGGTCGAGGATGGCGGCCACGTCGGCGGGGCCGGTGGGGTAGTGTTTTTTGGCCAGGCCGGCCAGCACCAGGTCGGTCTGGTCGCGGAGAACGGAAAGTTGCAGCATGGGATGCGAATAGGAGAACGGGGCAAAGGTCGGAATAAAAAGGGCCTCAGCGTCGGCGAATTACGCACGCCAAACGAGCGCATCGCAACTTATTTCCGGCCGGTGCGCGTTTAAACCACAGGAGCCGGCATCCGATTTGGCGGTTTGCCCGTAATGCCCTAACATTGCGCTAGCAACCGGCCGCCGTAGCCGGGCCAGCGGGCCTCGGTGCTCGCCTCCGGCCCGTCTTTTGCTGAATCTCCAGCGGCCCCATTCTGCACCTAACTTCTTGCCACTTCATTGCGCGCCGCGCGCTGCTATCCTTTCGTAGCCCGCGCACCCTGCAACTGCTATATCGCGGCCTTGCCGCTTCCGTGCCATAGCTGGCCTTGCGAGCCCTCCACGGGCTTCTGGTGGCCGCCAGCTCCCCTCGCTTCAAAGCCGATTGTTTCTCCCTTATTCCCTTTATGCACACCATTAACGAGTTGAAGGACCGCCTGCTGTCCGACCTCAAAGAAATTGCTGAACAACTGAACGTGGGCAATTTTAAGCGGCTCAGCAAACAGGATTTGATTTATAAAATCCTGGACCAGCAGGCCCTGATTCCCAGCCCTGCCGAACAGCCTGCTGTTGCCTTGGCCGCGCCGGTGGCCGAGGCCCCGGCCATCGCTACTGCTGCCCCCGCGCCGCGCAAAGCCGCTGGCCGGCGAACCGCCTCCAGCACGGCTGAGCAGCCTTTCTCGGACGTAGCCCCGCCCGCCCCCAAAGCCCCGGCCGCCCGCCCGCCGCGGGAGCCGCGCCGCGAACCCCGAGCCGCCCAAGCCGCACCCGCTGCCGAAGCCACGGTGGAAATCCTCGACCCCATCGAGGGCCTTGCTCTGGTACCGGCCACCGACGCCACGGGCGCCTCGTTGGCCAATGAGCCAGTAGCCGCCCCCGCGCCCGCTGAGCCGAACGAAGACGCTGCTCCCAGCGCCGACCAGCAGATTAATGGCACTGAGCAACAAAATGGAGTTGACCAAGCGGCGAACGCCAATCAAGCGCGCCCCGAACGCCGGGAGCGCCGCGAACGGGTAGACCGCGCCGGGCGCCCCATCACGGAGCAGCGTGCCGCGGAAATTGCCGCCGAAAAGGCCGCTGCGGAAGCGGCGGCTGCCGCAGCGGCCGCAAACCCCAGCGAAAACGGCACCGAAACGCGTGACGCCAACCGCCGCGAACTCGGCGGCAATGGTTTTGCTGACCGCCGCGAAAACCGCGCCGACCGGTTTGAGCGCGATAACCGCGAGGTGCGCGACGGCCGCGAGCAGCGCCCCGCGCGCCAGGACCAACCCCGTGAGAACCGGAACGAGCAGCCTCGTGAAAACCGCGAGCCGCGCAACGACCAGCCCCGCAATGGCCAGGACCAGCCGCGCAACGGCCAAGAGCGCCCCGAGCGCCAGGACCGCGACAACCGCAACCTGACCCGCGAGGAGCGCTACGCCCAGCGCGACTTGCAACGCCAGCAGCGGGCCCTCAACCCGGACGGCACCCCTCGCGCCGACGGCCAGCCCCAGCAGCAGCGCGAGCCCCAGCGCCCCGCCCGCCAAGACCTGGACCTGGTGGTGCCCGGCGGCGGCACGTTCGAGCTGATGCCCGATGGCGGCTACGGCTTCCTGCGCTCGCCTTTCTATAATTACCTGTCCTCGCCCGACGACATTTACGTGTCGCCGCAGCAGGTGAAGCAATTTGCCATGAAGGCCGGCGACACCGTGGTGGCCACCATTCGGCCGCCGCGCGAAGGCGAGAAGTACTTTGCCCTGGTGGGCGTGGACAGCATGAACGGCCGCACCGTGGAGGAAGTCCGCGACCGGGTGCCGTTTAGCCACCTCACCCCGCTCTTCGCCGACCAGCGCATGAAGCTGAGCACGAAGTCCAGCCAAATCAGCACCCGCGTACTGGACTTGTTTGCCCCCATCGGCAAGGGCCAGCGTGGCCTGATTGTGGCCCAGCCCAAGACCGGTAAAACGGTGCTCCTGCAAGAAGTGGCCAACGCCATTTCGGAAAACCACCCTGAAGTGTACTTGATGATACTACTCATCGACGAACGCCCCGAGGAAGTGACCGACATGGCCCGCACCGTGAAGGCCGAAGTGCTCAGCTCGACTTTCGACGAAACGGCTGACCGCCACGTGAAAATTGCCGAAATGGCGCTCGACAAGGCCCGTCGCTTGGTAGAATGCGGCCACGACGTGGTGATTTTGCTTGACTCCATCACCCGTTTGGCGCGGGCTTACAACACGGTGCAGCCCAGCTCGTCGCGCATCCTTTCGGGTGGTATCGATGCGGGCGCCCTGCAAAAACCCAAGCGCTTCTTCGGCGCGGCCCGCAACGTGGAAGGCGGCGGTTCGCTCACCATCATTGCCACGGCCCTCATCGAAACCGGCTCCAAAATGGACGAGGTGATTTTCGAGGAATTC
>DASVTG010000674.1:0-3268 GCA_036387695.1 Hymenobacter sp.
CGTGTTTGGCATCATCCTGGGCACGGGCGTGGGGGGCGGCATTGTGGTGAACGGGCAGGTGCTGGGCGGCTTTCACGGCATCGCTGGCGAGTGGGGCCACAACTACCTGAGCGAAGCCGAGGGCCAGCCCTGCTTTTGCGGCAAAACGGGTTGCATCGAGAGCATTCTGGCGGGCCCCGCCCTGGAGCGGTACTACGCCGAGCACAGCGGCGAGGCGCGCGAGCTGAAGGACATCATGGCGCGGGTCACCACGGGCGAAGACCCCGTGGCAAAGCAGACCCTCGACCGGCTCACGCACTTTTTCGGCGTGGCCATCAGCGCCGTGGTGAATTTGCTCGACCCGGACGTAATCGTGATTGGCGGCGGGGTGGGCAACGTCTCGGAGCTGTACACTGCGGGCGTGGCCAACATCAGCCAGCACATCATCGACCACCACTTTGCCGCGCCGGTGGTGAAGCCCCTGCTCGGCGACAGCGCCGGCGTGTTTGGGGCCGCCTACCTGGTGGCGTAAGCGCTGAGCAGCGAGGGTTGGTGAAGGCCGGCCCCGGCCAACAAGGCCGGGCGCGACCGTGTGCGCGGGGCTTCGAGGATAACGGCTAAATGGTTTTAGGTGTCCTACCTTTGAACAGTAAGCACATGTATTCCCCGAGATGAGTGGCAAGGTAAAAAAACGGACGCTGATTAACGATATCGCCAGCCACCTGCAAGTATCCATCGCCACGGTATCCCTGGTATTGAACGGCAAGGCCAAGCAAAGCCGCATCAGCGACGCCGTGGCCCAACGGGTGCTGGCCTACGTGGAAGAGGTGGGCTACAAACCCAACCAGCTGGCCAAGAGCCTGCGCACCGGCAAAACCCACGTCATTGGGCTGGTGGTGGAGGACATTTCCAACCCGTTTTTCGCCACCGTGGCCTGGTTGATTGAAAAACAGGCGTTTGAGCGGGGCTACCGCATCATTTATTGCAGCACCGACAACAACACGGAAAAGACCAAAGAGCTCATTTCCATGTTCCGGGAGCGCCACGTGGACGGCTACATCATCGTCCCGTCCGAGGGCATTGAGGAGGATGTCGAAGCCATTCTGCGCGAACAAACGCCCACCGTGTTGTTCGACCGCTACCTGCCCGGCCTGCCCACCAACCACATTGTGGTGGACGGCGCCGAGGGCACTTACGCCGCCACGCAGCACTTGCTGGAGCAGGGCTTTGCCAACATCGCCTTCGTCACCACCGACTCCGCCCAAACCCAAATGGAGGAGCGCCTGCGCGGCTACGCCCGGGCCCTGGAAGAGCACCAGCTCCCCCAGACCGTGAAGCGGGTGGAGGTGACCAAAGACTCCGACAAGCTCCTGGCCGACATCCTCGCTTTCATTGACAAGAACCGGGCCTGCGACGCCATTATTTTCTCCACCAACTACCTCAGCATCTACGGCCTGGAAGCCATTGCCAAGCTGGGGCTGCGCATTCCCACCGATTTGGCCGTGGTTTCCTACGACGACCACGACCTGTTCCGGCTCTACACGCCGGCCATTACCGTGATAGCGCAGCCGGTGGAAAGCATCGCCAAAAACGTCATCGACATCCTGCTGGAAGAGCTCAAGCACCGGGCCGACAAGCCCGCGCCGCCCATGCAGCACGTGGTGCTGACGCCCACGCTCGTTGTGCGCCAGTCCTCCGTCCGTTCGCGGGAAGAGGTAGCTACCTAAAAGCAGGCGCGCGAAGGCGGGCTACTCAGGCGCGTTCGTTACCCCAACCGACTGCCTTGGCTCCGGTGAAACCGCGGTTTTGCGGCCTTGGCTGCGCTTGGGCGCGGTGTAGAGGCGGGGCCGGTCGTTTTCAAAAGCGGTGAGGGAATCCTGGTAGAAACGCAGGAAGCCCGGCACGCTGGCGTGGCCCGGGTAAGGGGCGTAAAAATGCCCTTCGTGGGCGTTGCGCCACACCATCAGGTAGGCAATCTGACTGGCGAGCGGGCTGCGCTTAATCTGACCCAACAGGTTTTCGGGGTACCAATCGGGGTTGGGGATTTTCTCCAGACCGGTTTCGGTGAGGGCTGCTATTTTTTTGCGGTTTTGCGCTTCGGTCACCAGCATTTCCAGCGTGTTCACGCCTTTGTTGGGGGTGGTTGTCACGTTGAAATCGCCGTAGTTGTCGTGGCCCAACACGTCCACAAATTTGTCGCCGGGGTAGCGCTCAAAGTAGGTGGCGGCATCCGGCACGCGGTCGGGCGAGTAGGCATAGAGCAGGTTGTGGACCTTCTTTTTGTCGCGCAGGTACTCCACCGTGAACTGCCAGAGCTGCACAAACTCGGCCTGGGTGCAGTGGCGCTTGCCCCACCAAAACCAGGAACCGGTGTGCTCGTGCAGCGGCCGAAACACCACCGGAACCAGCGTGCCATCGGCGGCTTTCAACTGGCGAAAATAATCGGCAATGACGTCGAGGCTGTGCGTGTAGGCGGCGTGCTGGGCGCCGCCGGGCAAGATGGCCGCCACCACGGCCGTGGTGTCGTAGAAGTTTTTGCCCGTCACGAAGTTGTGCATGTGCCAGCAAAAGGTGTTCATGCCGCCGCGCTCGTAGGCGTCAATCACCAGCTGGCGGTTGCGGGCCAGCGCCTCGTTGCCTTTCAGTTTGCCTTGCAGGTCGGCGCGCACCAGGTCGGCCACGTCCCAGCCGTACACGGCGGGGTTGGAGCCGCACACGCTCTTGACGTCGCCCCGGTTGGGCTCATTTTTCCAGCCCACGCCGTACTGCGTCGCGTCCTGGTGCCCAAACAAGATGCCGTTGTCCTGCGGGTGCTGGAGGTTGTAGAAGAGGGCTTTGGTTTGGTAAGTGGCCCTGGCATCGACCAGCGGGGCCGGGTAGGGAAAGGGCCGCCGCATGCGGAAGCTACTGCACCCGGCCAGCCCCGCAATGCCCCACAGCAGCGCAAGAATTACGAATCGATTAGTCATGGAAGCGGTAAGCCCGCGCAGCAAAAATTACTGACGGATGAAGACGCGTTGGGTAAGGGCCGGGAAGGCTGCGCCCCGCACCGTGAGCAGGTACAGGCCCGCGCCCAACTGGTTGATGGGCATCTGAAAGGTATTGGCGCCGGCCTTCAAGGTGGCGACTTGTTGCCCCACCTGCTGGCCCACCGCGTTGGTGAGCGTGATGGTCACGTCCTGCGAAGTGGGCAGCGTGAGGCTGGCGTTGAGGCTGTAGCCCGTGGCCGGGTTGGGGTACACCGCCAGCGCGTCGGCGCTCAGCTTTTGGCCCGCCCGGGTGGCGGTAA
>DASVTG010000675.1:0-2824 GCA_036387695.1 Hymenobacter sp.
TGTGGGACGCGCAGGTGCCGGACCTAGCCCAGCGCTTCCGGGTGCTGCGCTACGACGCCCGCGGCCACGGCCAAAGCGCCGCCCCGCCGGGCCCCTACTCGGTTGAAATGCTGGGCTGCGACGTGCTGGCCCTGCTCGACAACCTAGGGGTTGCGCAGGCGCATTTCTGCGGTATTTCGCTGGGCGGACTGGTGGGGCAATGGCTGGGAATCAATGCGCCCGAACGACTTATTAAACTGGTAATCAGCAACACAGCCACCAAAATCGGCACCACCGACGGCTGGAACGCCCGCATCGCGCAAGTGGAACGGGAGGGGGTAGGGACCCTGGCCGACGCCACGGCCGAGCGCTGGTTTACGCCCAAGTTTCGGCAGGCGCAGCCCGAAACCGTGCGGCGCATCCTCGACGTGTTTCGGGCCACGCCCCCGGCCGGCTACGCGGCGTGCTGCGCCGCCGTGCGCGACGCCGATTTCTGGCGCGATGTCCGCCGCATTCCCGTGCCCACCTACGTGCTGGCCGGCACCCACGACCCCGTGACCACCGTGGCCGACGGCGAATTTTTGGAGACGCACATCCCTAACGCCCACCTGCTGCCCCTGCCCACCGCCCACCTCGCCAACGTGGAGGCCGCGCCCATGTTTACCGGGGCCCTGCTGCGGTTTTTCCTGCATTGATGATTCATATAATATAGTAGTCGTTCAACGGGGCGCCTCACCCCCCGGCCCCCTCTCCGAAAAGGAAAGGGGGAGCCGAGAGTCAATGGAATACTACTTTGCTAATTGTCAGGCTCCCCCCGCTCCGAAAAGGAGAGGGGGCCGGGGGGTGAGGCGCCCCGCCTGAACGATGTACAGTAATTCAAGACACGTTATTAGTAATTACCAGTGAATCATGGGTTGGCCCGCCACCGGGCTGCGGAAGTACGGCACCGACGTGCCGCGCAAGCTACCCAGGTAAACGGTTTGTAAATCAGGGCCCCCGAAGGTGAGGCTGGCCAGCCACGGGGCAATGGTGCCGTGCGTGGCGCCCATGATTTCGGGCGTCAGCGTGCCGGCGCGGAAGTGCTCGAACAGGCGCTGCTTGGTGTCGGGCTGGCTGTCGTCGAGCAAGGTTAGCACCTGGCCGTCGGGCGTGAGGGCAATCAGTTCGTCGGTGAAGATGAGCGTAATCCAGAGGTTGCCGTAGGCGTCGAAGGCGAAGCCGTCGGGAAAGCCGCCGAGCGATTCGGGCCCGTACACCTCGCGGTCGGTGAGCGCGCCGTCGGGCTGCACCCGCAGGCGCGAGATTTTCCAGCCCGTGCTTTCC
This sequence comes from Hymenobacter sp., assembly GCA_036387695.1. Classification (GTDB taxonomy): domain Bacteria; phylum Bacteroidota; class Bacteroidia; order Cytophagales; family Hymenobacteraceae; genus Hymenobacter. Next base: position 1,303 of record DASVTG010000675.1, read on the forward strand.
ACCACGTACAGCCATTCTTCGCGCGGGTCGAAGCGGATTTCGTTGGTGCCGCAAAAGCCCTCGGCCACCACGCGGACCCCGTTCTCGTCCAGCAGCGCGATGTAGCCGTCGGAGGTCCGGGTGTTGAGCTGCCCGGTCCAGGGCTGCTCCCGCGTCGTGACGCTGAAGTAGACGCGGCCCTTCGAGTCGCGCAGCGGGAAGTTGGCCTTGCCCAGCGGCTGCCCGTCGATGGCCGCGCACAGCAGGCGCAGGTGCCCGGCGCGGGTCATGGTTTCCAGGGCGTCGGTGCCCCAGTTGGCCATGATGAAGTCGCCTTGGGCGTCGAAGCAGATGCCGTTGGGCAGCGAGCCCACCGACTGCACGTAGCGCGACTCGAACGAGGCGGGAGTGCCGCCCGCGGCCGGGTTTTCCACGAAAGGCGTCACCAGCTGCTGCGTGCCGTCGGGGCCGATGCGCATCACGCCGCCGCGAGCGTCGGCGGTCCAGATGGTGCCGTCCGGCTCGGCCAGCACGCACTCGGGCCGCTGCAAATCCTGGCCGATATACCGAATATCGGCCCGGTTTACCTGCCAGCCCAGCAGCGGGTTTTTGGCGACGGAAGCGGGGGAGGCGGCCATCTAAAGGGTGTGCTGAATCCAGTCGAACATGGGAAAGCTGCGCGTGAAGCCATCAATTTGGCAGTGGGCCGAGCCGGGCGAGCTGGCGGGCACCACGTGCAGGGTGCGCGGGCAGGTCAGGTCGTTGAAGGTGCGGTAGGCGTGGCTTACGGGGTTTTGGCGGTCGTCTTCGCCGTGCAGCACGTAGGTGGGCATGGTGATTTTTTCGGCCACGCCGCGCAGGTGGTAGTGCGAGAGCTTCTCCCGCGCATCGGCCATATTATCCACGCCCACAATGTGTTGCAGAATAGTAGCCAGCGGGTGGTTGTCGGGCCGGCCGGCCCAGATTTCGTGGTAGTCGTACACCGCTCCCCAAATGGCGCACACCTTGAAGCGCGGCTCAAACGCCGCCATGCGGGCCGCCATGTACCCGCCCATGCTCACGGCCATGATGCCGACGCGTGCCGGGTCCACGTCGAGGTGGGCCAGGGCCCAGTCCAGGGCCGCCGTGCCGGCCACCTCGTAGTCGTAGCGGTGGTGGAGGTGGTTGAGCCGCAGGGCCCCGCCCTGGCCGGGCCCGTCCAGGGTGAGCAGCGAAATGCCGCGCTCGTTCAGCAGCTGCGCCGGCCCGAAGTAGAATTCCTCGGCCGTTGAGTCGAGGCCGCCAAACAGTATCATCAGCGGGCCGCCCGCGCCGCCGGGGGCCTCCATGTAGTAGCCGGGCAGCGCCGAGCCTTCAAACGGCACCTCCACCCGCCGCGGGGCGGTGGGGAGCAAAGCAGCGCCTTTTTGGAAGGCGGCCACGCTGCTTTGGTAGGTGGGGAACTTGCGCTCGTCGGTGGGCAAAAGAAAAAACTCGGCCGTGCGCAGGTAGTTGGCCGCCCGCAAAAACGCCGCCCGCGCCGACTGCCCGCGCCCTTCGTCCA
>DASVTG010000676.1:0-11557 GCA_036387695.1 Hymenobacter sp.
CAGTTGGGCGCTGGGGCTTTCCAGGCGCATGGTAGCGCGCAGGTAGGGGAGGTGGAAAAAGGTGCGGGCCGTCCACACGGCCAGCGCGTTGGTGGCATCGAGCGAGAAAAACCACACGCCGGGCACGCCATCCAGATGCACGTAGGTGCGCACGTTGAGCTCCAGAAACTCATCGGCGCCCGGCACCGGCGGGCTCACCCGGGTGCGCACCTTCGACATGCGAAACGGCACGATGGCCAGCCACGCCATGCCGTCGTGGGTGTCGATGGTCAGCCGGGGCGGGAGGTAGGGCTGGAGCAGCGCCGCGGGCACCGGCCAGTGCATAAACAGCAGGTCGCCCCATTCCTGGCGCAGCAACGGCGTGCCCACGGGCCGTTCGCGCAGCGCCAAGCGGCCGGTTAGGGTCGGAGTACCGGGCCCGGCAAGGAGTTGGGTGGCTGGTGGGAAGTCGGGCATGGGAGGAGCAATTATCAATGAGCAATTATCAATGAGCAATGAACAATTAGTAACCGCAGCAAGAAGGAATTGTCATCCTGAGCTTGCGAAGGACCTTCTCACGGCTGGAACACTTCGCGCTAACAGCTTACGGCGCAAACGTGAGAAGGTCCTTCGCAAGCTCAGGATGACAAACGCTATTGCTCATTGCTCACTGATAATTGCTCATTGACAACCGCGGCTAGTAGCGCGGAAACGCCGGGTCAACCCGAGCGGTCCAGGCATCGACCCCGCCGCGCAGGTTCAGCAGGTTGGTGCGGCCCAAGCGGTGGCGCAGATAACCCAGCGCTTGGGCTGAGCGCACCCCGTGGTGGCAAATGAGCACCACCGGCCCCTCGGACCGGATTTCGGCGGCGCGGCGCGGCACGTCGCCCAGCGGCAACAGCAGGCTGCCGGGCAAGTGGCAGTAATCGTACTCCATCTCTTCGCGCACGTCCACCAGCTGCAAATCCTCGCCGGCTTGCAGGCGGCGGTGCAGTTCTTCGGGGCTTATTTCTGGGTTGAAGCTTTCCATGGCAGAGCGTTGAGATGCGGCAAAAATAGCCCGGGCGGGCTCTACCTTGCGGCTTCTACTTTCTTTTGTCCGGTGCTTGCCATCCTGTTGTTAGACATTTCCGCGGCGTTTGCGCAGTTTCTGCGGACCACCACTTTGCTGGAATGGGTGGCCGTGGCCACCGGTTTTGCCTGCGTGTGGCTGGCCGCGCGCGAGTCCCTGTGGAACTTCCCGGTGGCGCTGGTCAGCTGCGCGCTCTACGTCCTCATCTACCACCGCGCCCAGCTGTATTCCGACCGCAACCTGCAGTTTCTGTTCATTGCCCTGAGCCTCTACGGCTGGTACGAATGGCTGTACGGCGGGCGCGGGCGCACCGAGTTGGGCGTGAGCCCCACCACGGGCCGCGAGTGGCTGGGGGGCGCCGCATTTGCCTTGGTCTACACGCTGGGCTTCGGCTACTACCTCCGCCACCACACCGACGCCTCGCTGCCTTACCTCGACAGCTTCACCACGGCCGGCAGCATCGTGGCCCAGTACCTGCTCACCCGCAAGCGCCTCGAAAACTGGCTGATTTGGATATTGGTTGACCTTATTTACGTGCCCGTGCTGTGGGTTAAAGAGCTGTACCCGACCAGCTTGCTCTACGCCCTTTACCTGGGGCTGGCCGCATATGGCTACTGGCAATGGCGGCGCGACATGCAGGCCCAGGTCTTCGCCGCCGAAGGCAGCAAGGCTTCAGTGTCAGCGGAATAAACACAATAACTTCATGTTGAACGGATAGAATTGTGCCACCTTTGTTGGACGTGCAGTCAAGCGGCCCCCACGTTATCCTCACCCCGTAACGACTCATTGGCTGCCGGCCGCTAGAAAATTTTGTTTCTCCACCCCGCCCGTTCCACCCTCCAAAGTTGCTGCGTGTTTCCCTTACTGGCCCCGAATCAACGGGCAAATCGACGTTGGCTGCCCAACTGGCGGCGCATTACGGCACCTCCTTTGCCCCCGAGTACGCCCGCGAATACCTCGCGCTCACCGGCCCCCACTACACCGCCGCCGACCTCGAAAGAATAGCCCTGGGCCAACTCGCCGCCGAGGCCGCGGCCGAAAGCCGCGCCCACCGCATCGTGTTTTGCGACAGCGACTTGCTGGTCATAAAAATCTGGGCCGAGCACTCCTTTGGCTCCTGCCCCGAGTGGATTTTGCACCGCATTGCCCAGCAGCGCTACGACTTGGTGCTGCTCATGGGCGTAGACCTGCCCTGGGAGCCCGACCCGCTACGCGAACACCCCTTTCTGCGGCAGCATTTTTACGACCTTTACCAGCGCGAACTGCGCGAGCAGATGTCCCACTTTGCCGAAGTTTCCGGCAATGGCGTGCGCCGCTTCGAGCAGGCTTGCTTTTTGGTGGACGAGCTGCTGCGCAACGCCGACCAATCAACCGCGGCCCCGCCCTTGTACATCGTAGAAGAGGAAACCATGCCTTACCAGACCACCCCGGACCATTTCACCCTGACCACGCCGCGCTGCCGCGCCACGTTTGCCGCCCACGGCGCCGAACTCATCAGCTTGGTCACGCCCGATAACAATAATCTTGAGTACATGTGGCCCGGCGACCCCGCCGTGTGGGCCCGGCACGCGCCGGTGCTTTTTCCGCTGGTGGGCCGCCTGCCCAACGACGAGTACCACCACGAAGGCCACGACTACAAGCTGCCCCAGCACGGATTTGCCCGCGACCAGCAGTTTACCGTGGTGAACCAGACCGATACCGAATTGGTGTTTCGCCTCACGCACGACGAAACCACCCGCACGGTGTTTCCCTTTGCCTTCGAGCTGACCATTACCTACACCCTGCAGGACGCGCTGCTCACCGTGCGCTGGGACGTGCGCAACCCCGCCCCCGACCAGCCGCTGCTGTTCAGCATCGGCGCGCACCCGGCCGTGCGGTGCCCCTTGCTGCCGGGCGAGGCGTTTGAGGACTATTTCTTTGCCTTCGACCACCCCGTCACTCTGGAGCGCCACCTGCTGAAAGGCGGCCTGCTCACCGGCCAAACCGCTCCGGTGCTCAATGCCGAACGGGAGCTGCCGCTCAGCTACGACTTGTTCGCGGACGACGCCCTGGTGTTCAAGCACTACGACTTCACGCGCATCACCTTGCGCTCGCACAAGTCGGCGCATTTTGTCCGCTTTCAGTTCGATGGGTTCCCCTACCTGGGGCTGTGGACCAAGGGCCCCGGCGCGGGCTTTGTGTGCGTGGAGCCCTGGCACGGGGTAGCCAGCCCAGCCGGCGAGCCCGGCGAGCTGAGCGAAAAAGAAGGCATTCTGACGCTGGAACCCGGGCAGGTGTTCTCGGCGGCCTACACCATTGAAGTGGGGTAAAACAGCCAAGGTGCAGGACCATGAACAGCACGGTCGACATTCGCAACATTGCCCCGGAGGCTACTTATGCGCTGCGCCACCGGGTGCTCTGGCCCGACAAGCCGCTGGAGTACGTGCGGGTAGAAAACGACGCCGCGGGCCACCACTTCGGCGCTTTTCAGCAGGAGGATTTGGTGGCCGTGATTTCCTTGTTCGTGCAAGGCAGCGAGGCACGCTTTCGGAAGTTCGCCACCCGGCCCGACTGCCAGGGCCAAGGCTTGGGCACCGCCTTGCTGCACCACGTATTTGAGCAAGCCCGGCGGCTGGGCGCGCAGCATATTTGGTGCGATGCCCGGCAAGACAGCGCCGGCTTTTACGCCCGTTTTGGCATGCAAGCCCAAGGCGAGGTATTTTACAAGGGAGCCATTCCCTACGTGCGCATGGCCCGGGAGCTGTTCGGTTGAAATTAGTTAAAAGTGAGGAGTTAAAATCCAGGCTACTGAGTTTTAACTCCTCACTTTTAACTTTTAACTAATTTCACAGCTCTACCCGGCGGCGGTTGTACTCCGGTTCCCAGTCGTTGATGGGACGCGAAATACCGGGCGGGAGGTCTAGGTCGGGCAGGCCGGGGTCGTGCGGTTCGCCGCCGTCGTCGTCGCCGTCGTGCGGGGGCGGGGGCGGAATGGCGCGCCGGCGCCGCGGGAGCACCAGCACAAACAAAAAGAAGGCGCAAAAAGCAACGGCGTAGACTAAGCTAAACATGGCGAAAGCGACTGAAGCGGTGCAAACCCTACAACGCAGGTACCCGGACCGGCGTTGCGCCGCCCCACGTCCCTAAATTAATTGACTTTCAACAAACGGGCAAGCTGCGGCCGACCGGCGCGTCAGCAATGTGCGGCCGCAGCAGCCCATCCCGCCGCGCCGTGCTACCTTTGGGCCATGTTTAGGGGTGCTGATGTTGTGCACGACATCGGCTGAGATGATACCCATCGAACCTGAACCGGGTAATGCCGGCGAAGGGAACAAACAATCCGCGGACGTTTCCGCTGCCGCTCCGACCCCTGGGGCGACGGCGCGTTCCATTTTTTACGCCATAATCTTTTTGAAAACTACCCTTTTTGCGGGGGCCGCGCTGCTGGCGCTGACCACCGCACCGGCATGGGCGCAAGGCCCCGTGTCCGGCCTGGTAGCCGATGCCCGCACGGGCGAAGCCCTGCCCGGTGCCACCATTTTGCTCGACGGTGCGGCCGGCACCACCACCGATGCCACCGGCGCCTTCAGCTTGCCGGCCGTGCCGGTGGGTGCGCACGAGCTGCGCATTACTTTTTTGGGCTACGAAGCGCTGGTGCAACGCGTGGAGGGCCAAGCCGGGGAGCAACGCCTGAAAAGCGCCCTGCAGCCCGGCGCCGTGCTGACGGGCGAAGCCCTGGTGACGGCCCAACGCGCCAGCGACCGCACGGCCACTGCCTACACCAACGTCAGCCGGGAAGACCTCGCCAAGCGCAATTTTGGCCAGGACCTGCCCTACCTGCTCGACCAGACGCCTTCCGTGGTGGTGAACTCCGACGCCGGGGCGGGCGTGGGCTACACCGATATTCGCATTCGGGGCACGAGCAACACGGGCATCAACATGACCATCAACGGGGTACCGCTGAACGATGCGGAATCGCACGGCTCGTTTTTGGTGAATTTGCCGGACCTGGCCTCGTCCATCAACAACCTGCAGGTGCAGCGCGGCGTGGGCACCAGCCAGAACGGCGGCGCGGCCTTTGGGGCCAGCATCAACATCTCCACGCTGGACGTGCGCCGCGAGGCCTACGCCGAAAGCCAGAACACCTACGGCTCCTATAACACCCAGAAAAACAACGTGCAGTTTGGCTCGGGGCTGCTGAACGGGCACTTCACGGTGGACGGCCGGCTCTCGCGCATTGCCACCGACGGCTACATGAACCGGGCGGCTTCGGATTTGAAATCGTACTACTTGGCCGCCGGCTACCAGGCCAAAAACACGCTGCTCAAGTTCATCACCTTCTCGGGCCGGCAGAAAACCTACCAGGCCTGGAACGGCGTGCCCGAGCCGGCCCTCACCGGCAACCGCGAGCAGCTGCAGGTTTACGTCGACAACGGGGAGCTGTCGGAAGCCGACGCGGCGCGCGTCCTCAAGGAAGGCCGTCGCTACAGCTATTACACCTACGACAACCAGACCGACAACTACCAGCAGAACCACTACCAGCTGCACCTCTCGCAAGGCCTGGGCTCCGACTGGAACCTGGGCGCGGCGCTGCACCTCACCCGCGGCTTTGGGTACTACGAGAGCTACCGCGAGCGCCGCCGCTTCTCGGATTATGGCCTGAATGACGTCATCATCGGCGGCGACACCATCACCCGCACCAACCTCGTGGACCGCAAGTGGCTGGATAACTATTTCTACGGCGGCACATTCGCCCTGAATTACCAGCCCCAGGATGGCAAGGTGCAAGCCACGCTGGGCGGCGCCTGGAACCAGTTCGACAACGACCATTACGGCGAAATCATCTGGGCCCAATACGCGTCCAACAGCTCCCTGCGCCAGCGCTACTATTTCAACAACGCCCGCAAAACCGACTACAACGCCTACGCCCGCGCCACCTGGCAGGTGCTGCGGAAACTGGGGGTGTACGGCGATGTGCAGGTGCGCCACATCAAGTACCGCATCGATGGGGTGGAAGATGAGCAGAACGACGTGACCACCCGGGCCGCCTACACCTTTTTCAACCCCAAAGCCGGCGCCACGTTCACCCTCGCTGAGGGCCAGCAGCTCTACGCCAGCTTTGCCGTGGGCCAGCGCGAGCCCGTGCGCTCCGACTTCACCGACCGCCCGGCCGGTCAGCAAACCGCCCAAGCCGAGCGCCTCCACGACTTTGAGGGCGGCTACCGCCTCACCCGCACCGGCCTCAACCTGCTGGGCCCCGGCACGGCCCTGCGCTTCGAGGCCAATGGCTTTTACATGAACTACCGCAACCAGCTGGTGGCCACCGGCCAGCTCAACGACGTGGGCACGCCCCTGCGCACCAACGTGGCCCGCAGCTACCGCCGCGGCGTGGAGCTCACCGGCTTCGTGTCGGCCAATGACAAAATCAGCCTCAGCAGCACGCTCACGCTGAGCCAGAACCGCATTCTGAACTACCGCGACGTGGTGTATGACGAGAATTTTGAGGCCGTGGTGGCCGCGCCGCGCACGTCCGCCATTTCCTACTCGCCCGCGGTGGTGTCGGCCCACACCCTGGAAGGCCAGCCGCTGAAGAACCTGCGCGTGGCGCTGCTGCTGAAGACGGTAGCCCGCCAGTACCTCGACAATTCCGAGAACAAAAACCGCAGCATCAAGCCCTACAATACCTTGGATTTCCGGGTGCGCTACGCCATTCATCCGTCTTTTATGAAGGAGATTGAGCTGGCTGTCCTGGTCAACAACGTGCTGAACCGCGAATACGTGGCCAACGGCTACACCTACAGCTACGTGGGCTTCAGCGGCCGCCAGGAAACCTTCAATTATTTCTACCCGCAAGCCACGCGCAACTTCTTGGCCTCGGTGGGCGTGAAATTCTGAACCACGGATTCATGCGGATTTTTCGGATTTCACGGATTTTGTGGACGATTTAATCCAACAATAACCCAAAAAGGCCCCTCATTGAGGGGCCTTTTTTTTATGAGAAGTAGAAGAATTATGGGAAGTAGCAAGGAGTGGTGGCACAATGTGCGCCGTCCACAAAATCCGTGAAATCCGAAAAATCCGCATGAATCCGTGGTTCAGATAACCAGCCGCACGCCGCCCAGCTCGGAAATCTGGTACGGAAACTGGTTGCCGGGCGAGCCGATGAACATGAAGTTTTTGGGGATGCACCACTTCTTCGACAGCTTGTCAATCAGTTCGGGACTGAGTTGGCCCTCCATCGCCACTACGTCCACTTCAATCTGTTCGTAAGCGCGGTCCAGCACGTGGATGTCGTTGAGCAGTTCCTCGGGGTACTTTTCGCCTGCCTTGAGCAGCGTCACGATTTTGAGGCGATTGGTGAATTCGTTCTCCACCACGTAGGCCATCACCTTGTTGAGGTTGACCACGTTGTCGCCTTTGGTGAAGAACACAAACTCCTGCTTGGCCAGCTCGCGCATTTGCTGCCGCACCATAAGCCGGCCGACGCGCGAGGCCCGCGGCAAGTGCTTGGCCAACGACTCGGCGGCCGACAGCAACAGCCTGAGGATGGCCACGCGGTTGAGCATGATGGCCACCACCGCCATGGCCGGCAGGAAGTATTGCAGGAACACAATCAAGTATTCGGGGTGAACCTTGACGTTGCCAAACAAGGCCACCAGCACGCCCAGCAGCGCCAGCGTGACCGTGAGGATGCCCGCGTACACCGGCCGCGGCAGGTTGGGCCGCTTGCCCTTCAGCAGGAAGTTGCCAAGGGCAAAAAAGGCCATCACCGACAGAAAGGAAATGGTGTACACGCCCGCCAACGGCCCCAACTGCCCGTTGGTAATCAGCAACACCGACACGCACAGCACGAAGAAGGTGATGAGGATGACGTAGTTGCTGCCGCGCCCGTTTTCCTTGAGGAAGAATTGCGGCAGAATGCGGTCGAGCGTCATGCGCTTCATCAGCCCGCTCACGCCCACAAACGACGTGAGCACGGCCCCGCTGAGCACGGCCACGGCATTTACCGAGATGACGACGCCCAGCCAGCGCCCGCCCGTGACGGTGCCCATGTGCGAGAGCAGGGTTTCGGTGTGCCGGCCCACGTCGGCCAGCGGCAGCACCGCAATGGCCAGAAAAGCAATGAGCGGATTGAACACCGTGACCACCACCCACATGTTGCGCAGGGTCTTCTGGAACACGCCCTGGGCCTGCTCTTCCACGAAATTGGCCGAGCTTTCGAAGCCCGAAATGCCCAGCATGGCCGCGCTAAACCCAAAAAACAGCGCATTGACAATGCTGCCGCCCTTCACCGGCGCCTGGAAGTTGAGGGCCAGGCTCTCAAAGCCGTGGGCAAACAGGTACCACCCCGCGACGCCCACCAGCAGCGTGAGCGAGAGCAAGTGCGTAATAAAAATGACCACCGCCACGATGGCCGACTCGGACATGCCCAGGATGGTGAGCAGCAGAAACAGCGCCAGCAGGCCCATGGTGGCCCCGATGATGGGCAGCCCGTGCCAAAGCGTGTGCAGGTAGTGCATGGCCTCGTTGGCCGAGAGCACGGCCGTGGCCATGTAGGAAAGGATGGTGAGGCAGGCCGCCAGGGCCGCGTTGCGCTTGCTGGTGGTGTTCAGCAGCACGTTGTAGGCGCCACCGTTGAGGGGGAGGGCGCCCACCACCTCGCCGTATATGCGGCGAAAGAGTAAGAGCACGGCGCCCACCACCAGCAGCGCCAGCCACGCGTATTGGCCGGCGTAGGAGATGGCCAGCGCCGACACGTAGAGACAGGACGAGGAAATGTCGTTGCCGCAAATGGCGGTGGCTTCCAGTTCGTTTAGTTTCTTGGGGTGGCTCATACGGGGCCCTTGGATGAATGAAGCGTTGTGGCAAGCATACGATTTGCAGCCGAAAGAAGCGAAAAGCGGTGAGCCCGCGCCACTGGGTCGGGGCTGGCAGCATGGCGAGAACCTGGGCCCCGAACCGCGCCGTCGCCCGGGCTGTTACCTTTGTCTCAACACGCCCACTCTCACTCCCAACTCCCGCCCATGTCCTCCGAAGCCGACGTTCTTTCCCCGCAAGCCAAAGCCCACACTGCCCAAAAAGGCAGCACCAACGCCAACGGCTTCACCGACTATTTCGACCTCGACGGCCTGCTCACCGAAGAGCACCTGCTCATCCGCCAAAGCATCCGCGACTTCGTCAAGAAGGAAATTTCGCCCAACATTGAAAAGTGGGCGCAGGACGCGCACTTTCCTTCCGAAATCGTCAAGAAGTTCGGCGACGTGGGCGCTTTTGGTCCCACCATTCCGCAGGAATACGGCGGCGGCGGCCTGGACTACATCAGCTACGGCCTCATCATGCAGGAAATTGAGCGCGGCGATTCCGGCATGCGCTCCACGGCGTCGGTGCAGGGTTCGCTGGTGATGTTCCCCATCTATCAATACGGTTCGGAAGAGCAGCGCAAGAAGTTCCTGCCCAAGCTGGCCAGCGGCGAGTGGCTCGGCTGCTTCGGCCTCACGGAGCCCGACCACGGCTCGAACCCCGGCGGCATGACCACCAAAATCGAGGACAAAGGCGACCACTACCTGCTGAACGGCGCCAAGCTCTGGATTTCAAACTCGCCCGAGTGCCAGGTGGCCGTGGTGTGGGCCAAAAACGAGCAAGGCCGCATCAAAGGCGTGATTGTGGAGCGCGGCATGGAAGGCTTCAGCACGCCCGAAATCCACAACAAGTGGAGCCTGCGCGCCAGCACCACCGGCGAGCTCGTGTTTGAGGACGTGAAGATTCCCAAGGCGAACATCCTGCCGAACATCGAAGGCCTGCGCGGCCCGCTCAGCTGCCTCGATTCGGCCCGCTTCGGCATTGCCTGGGGCGCCATTGGCGCGGCCATCGACTGCTACGAGTCGGCCCTGAAGTACTCGCTGCAGCGCGAGCAGTTCGGCAAGCCCTTGGCCGGCTTCCAGCTCCAGCAGAAGAAACTGGCCGAGATGATTACCGAAATCACCAAAGCCCAGCTCATGGCCTGGCGCCTGGGCGTGCTCAAAAACGAAGGCAAAGCCACCAGCGCCCAAATCAGCATGGCCAAGCGCAACAGCGTGGACATGGCCCTGCACGTGGCCCGCGAAGCCCGCCAAATCCACGGCGGCATGGGCATCACGGGCGAGTACCCCATCATGCGCCACATGATGAACCTGGAATCGGTGATTACCTACGAAGGCACCCACGACATTCACCTGCTCATTACGGGTGCTGATATTACGGGCATCCAGGCATTTAAGTAAGCACAATCATTTTTATGCAATTAATCAAAAGGCTGTTTCTTCATTGAAACAGCCTTTTGATTTTTATTATCTAAGCTATTTCTCAAGCAAATACGTCGTCTGAGACGCATTGCTCATACCGCCGGTCACTCTTGCTTCAACCACAGGGCTAGCGCTTATCACGCGCCATCCCGCTTGATGGAGTTGATTTAGTTTTAAAACTTCAGCTTTGTTCAAATCTTCAAGCCCGGTTTTCTTCTCAGAAAAAGCAATTGTCGCGGTTTGACTTTGACCATCTGGGAAAACGGTCGTTAGCAAACCACTTTTTGAGCCATATTCGATACGGCTGATAACCATCATATAGCCTGATGGCGCCGCCGGCGCCTTCGGATAAAATGCCCACGAGCCGGCCACAGCCAGCGCCAATGCAACGGAGAGAATTACTTTTTTCATTGGGAAAGCAAAAAGAAGGTGAGGTGAATGAGCTATTTCTTTTCCAGCAAGTACGTTTCCGTAAAGGCCTGGCCTGGGCTAATTAAGGGGTGATTTATGTCCTGCACGTAAGTTCCGGTTGAGGTCATCTGAACCACCGTCCATCCTTGGCTGCGCAAGGCATTGAGTTGCACCACAACCTGCGACCTAACGGAAACAGTAGGCTTCTTGGTAGCAATAGTCAGGGAGGTTTCCTGTCCGTCCTGGGCGGTGGTTACTACCGTGGGCCGGCCGTTGGGCGGAACGTTTAGAGAAAGTATCATGTACCCTGATTCTGCGGCGACCCTTGGATAAAAGGCCCAGGAGCTGATGACAACAGTCGATAAAGCGGCAAACAGCAGCGGTTTTTTCACGGTGAAAATGTGGATAGGTGGAGGGAAAGAACTGCGGGGCAAATCATGCTGCGCTAAAACCGCGCCAGCGGAAAGACAACTTACTTCGTCGCTAGGAATTGTAAGCCCATGGTAATGGTAACGCTAGGCTAAAGGACAAAGGATGAAGTCATCACTAGGTATTAGTTACCCGTATAAAAGGCTTTCTTTTCACAAACTTCCTATCCAGCCATGGCCACCAACCACGAGCACGAAAACGCCGAAACCCGCCGCCAGGAGCGCCGCGAGCACGACAAAGAGAACTACCGCCGCGAAGGCGACGAAATGCGCCAGGGCGGCCCCAACCCCGACCTGCCCCACCACGAGCGCACCGGCACCGGCGAAGGATTCTATTCCCCCGACAGCACCGCCGACACCGGCTCGTCCGACGGCGTTTCCAGCGTCATCAGCGGCGACGGGGGCAA
>DASVTG010000677.1:0-11760 GCA_036387695.1 Hymenobacter sp.
GGGGAATGAAGAATGAGGAATCAAGAGCGAGGAATTATGGATTGGGAATTCTTCATTCCGCATTCTTCATTCCCCGGTAAGCGCAGCGTTAGGCGAGCTTGTACATTTTCTGGCGCTGGGTTTTCAGCGCCTCGTCGGCCAAGTATTCTTCGTAGTTCATGCGCCGGTCGATGATGCCTTCGGGCGTGAGCTCGATGATGCGGTTGGCCACGGTATCGATGAACTGCAAGTCGTGCGAGGCAAACAGCAGCGAGCCGGGGTAGTCGCGCAGGGCGTTGTTCAAGGCCGTGATGCTTTCCAGGTCCAGGTGGTTGGTGGGGTCGTCGAGCACTTGCACGTTGCCGCCTTCCAGCATCATTTTGGAAAGCATGCAGCGCACTTTTTCGCCACCGCTGAGCACGTTGCTCTTTTTCTGCGATTCTTCGCCCGAAAACAGCATGCGGCCCAGCCACCCGCGCACAAAGCTCTCGTCTTTGTCAACCGAATACTGACGGAGCCAGTCGACCAAGTTCAACTCGCCGGACTCAAAATAGCGGTTGTTTTCCTTTGGGAAATAGCTGGGCGTAATGGTGGTGCCCCATTTCACCTCGCCCGTGGCGGGCTTGGCCTCGCCGAACATGATGTCGAACAGGAGGGAAGCGGCGCGGTCGTCGCGGCCCACAATGGCCACTTTGTCCTTCTTGTCCAGCGTGAAGCTAACGTTCTTGAATACGGTCTGGCCGTCCACTTTGGCGCTCAGGTTTTCCACGCTCAGCAGCTGGTTGCCGGGCTCGCGCTCGCTTTTGAAGGCGATGTACGGGTAGCGGCGCGAGCTGGGCTTGATGTCTTCCAGCGTCAGTTTTTGCAGCAGCTTTTGGCGGCTGGTGGCCTGCTTCGATTTGGAGGCGTTGGCCGAGAAGCGGCGCACAAATTCCTCGAGCTCCTTGCGGCGGTCTTCGGTTTTCTTGTTGGCGTCCTGGCGCTGGCGCAGCACCAGCTGGCTGCTCTCGTACCAGAACGAGTAGTTGCCGGGGTACATGGTGATTTTGCCGAAGTCCAGGTCGGCCATGTAGTTGCACACGGCGTCGAGGAAGTGGCGGTCGTGGCTCACCACAATCACCGTGTTCTGAAACGAGTCGAGGAAGTTTTCCAGCCACAGCACGCTCTCGGCGTCCAAGTTGTTGGTCGGTTCGTCCAGCAGCAGCACGTCGGGGTTGCCAAACAGGGCCTGGGCCAGCAGCACGCGCACTTTCTCGCTGGCGCCAAGGTCGGCCATCAGGCTGTGGTGCTTGTCTTCGACGATGCCCAGGCCGGACAGCAGTTCGGCGGCTTCGTACTCGGCGTTCCAGCCTTCGAGGTCGGCAAATTCGCCTTCCAACTCGGCGGCGCGCTCGCCGTCGGCGTCCGAGAAATCGGGCTTGGCGTAGAGGGCGTCCTTTTCGGTCATCACCGCGTACAGGCGCTGGTGGCCCTGAATCACGGTTTGCAGCACGGGTTGGTCGTCGTAGGCAAACTGGTTTTGCTTGAGTACGGCCAAGCGCTGGCCGGCCGGCATTTCCACCGAGCCGGTGTTGGGCTCCAGCTCGCCGGAGAGGATTTTTAGAAACGTGGATTTGCCCGCTCCGTTGGCGCCAATCAGGCCGTAGCAGTTGCCAGGCAGGAATTTGGCGGTAACGTCTTCAAACAGGATGCGCTTGCCGTAGCGCAGGCTCACATTGGAGGTCGAAATCATTCAGTCAGAAAATAGTAGCTCAGAAAAGCCGCGCACCTAACGCACGGCGGTCCGCAAAATTACGCAACAGGACCCGGGCCGAAATCTGCGCCGAAAAAGTTGTTGCTCGGCTCGGGGGAAATAACTAATTAACAAGGCAATTAGTGCCCGCTTTTACGGCCCAGCCCGCGGCCTTCCCGCGAAAAACCGTCTTGGGCATAACTCTTAAGCGCGAGAGCAAGTATAAAAAGCCTGTAGGCTGGCAACATCGGCCTTTTTTACATTGAATAAACCGACCTTTTGGGAATGGCACCTACTCAACAACTCACTTCTGAATCCAACGGCTTTCGCATGGGCCTTTTCACGGCCGCCGCGCTCTGTCTGTACACGGGCATTGCCGCGCTGGCAGGCTTTCTGGACAAAATCGAAGCCGGCACCCTCGACTTGGTCATCCTGGCCGGGGGCGTGGTCATGTCCATCAAAAGGCTGAAACGGTACCGGGGCAACCGCCTGTCGTATTTCCAGGGCTTCAGCACGGGCATTATCACGGCGCTGGTGGCGTCGGTGCTGCTGGCTTTGTTCTTCTGGCTGCTGGGCGGCCTGAGCAAAGGCGTGATGGGCTCGGTGGAGCGGATTCAGGCGCGCGATTTGTTTGGTGCCGATTTGGGCGTGCTCATTGGCGGGCTGGGCATCATCCTGCTGGGCACCATGACGGGCGTCATCACCTCGCTGGTGGCCATGCAATACTTTAAGAGCCCTGACCACCAGCCCGTTGCTAGCCTGGACTAAGGAATTCAACCAGCACTGTAGTTGCAAAAAGGCACCGAATGGTGCCTTTTTTGTGCTCGGCCAGTGCATTCACAAAAAAATATTTATTAAATATAAAAAATGTTTATAAGATAAATTAGATAAAACAGAAACTAAACAATAACTTGCAGCCGTTAAGACCGTAGCCTCAACCGCTGTCACCGTTAACTTCTTACTTTTTATGGTAAAGTCCATCTTTACTTTCCTTACCCTTTTCTTCGCGCTTTCGTCTTATTCCGCCAAGGCTCAGATGGGCGACCGTCTTTCTGATGCGCCTTCTTTTGGCAAAATGGGCAAGTCGCTGGAAAGCGAAGCCGTGTTGGTTACCCGTGACATGGCCAAACGCTTGCACCTCAACGAAGGGGAAATCCTGAAACTGCTGCCCCTCAACCGCACCAAGCTCATGGGCTTGAGCAGCATCGAGCGCATGTACAAAGGTGACGAGGCCACCCGCTCCGCCAAAGCCGCCGAACTCGAAGCCCAGTACGAGCAGGAATGCAGCCGCATTCTCACGCCCTCGCAACTCAGCCAGCTGCAGCAGGAAAACGGCCACCCGGCCACCGCGCCTGCCAACACCGGCAACGGATTGGGCTAACAAGCCCCGACGCTAAAAAAAGGCCCGCCAGGTACCTGGCGGGCCTTTTTTGTTGGGCTACGGCCGCTTGGGCGTCAAGGGGTCGGAGAGCACCTCGGTGACGGTGCCAATGGGCCCAAAGCGCAGGCTGATGCACGCGGCGCCGGAACGCAGGTGCCGTCCTTGGCACTGCGTGCCCGGCTCCAGGTAGTAGTAATAGACTTTTTCGGTGCCGGCCCGCAGCTCTTCCTCGTCTGGCTGGCCCAGCAAGGCTGTGACGTCGTTGGCGCGGGCCTCGTACAATTTTTCCTTGCTGCGCAGCAAAGCGGGGACGGCGGCGCGGCGCTTGTCGAGGCAAGCGTAGGGGTCGCTCCGCCACGTAGCTGCGTCAAAACCAGGCAGTTCGGGCAAGGCGTGCCCGCAGCCGGAAAGTAGTCCGCAGGCAACGATGGAGGCAACCAGGAGCCGGCTTGGACCGGCTGGTATGGAAATGGGCATGGAGGTAAAATGTAAAATTGCCCACGTAAAAAGGCGCGCAGCGAAACTAAGAACTAATTTTGGCCCGTTAGGGGGTACTGCCAGGGTTACAATCGATTCGTTATTCTATTGTTTTCATGATTTCCGTGCCATTAAAACGCCTTTTCACGGGCATCGGCTTGTTATTCCTGACCACGGCCACGCCGCTGGCTGCGCAAACCTTCGCTTCCGCGGCCGTGGCTTCGCTGCCAGTTGCTGCGCGGAAGGCGTATTACAAGGCGGCTTTTGAACAACAGGCGGCCAAGCTGTACGGCAAAATGGCTTTGGGCAGCTCGGGACTCTCGTTCCCCGTGTTTCGGGAGGGCTTGGTGGGCTACTACAACTTGCGCGCGGCAAACAGCCGGGCCACGCCGCCGGTGCTTACGTTGATTGACTTTAGCCGGCCCAGCCAGCAAAAGCGCTTGTGGGTCATCAACGTTGAAAAGAACAAGGTTTTGTTTCACACCTTGGTTGCGCACGGCAAAGCCAGCGGGGCCGACGTGCCGGTGGCTTTCTCCAATAAAAACGGCTCGGAGATGAGCAGCCTGGGCTTTTATCGCACCGCGCCCACCACGTACACCGGCAAGCACGGCTTGTCGCTGAAGCTGCACGGCCTCGACCCCGGCTTCAACACCAACGCCGAAAGCCGCGCCGTGGTGGTGCACGGCGCCGACTACGTGTGCGAAGATTTTGTGAAGCAACACGGCCGCCTGGGCCGCAGCCAGGGCTGCCCGGCGCTGCCCGTGGCCGAAACCACGGCCATTGTGAAGGCCATAAAGGGCGGCAGCGTGCTCTACCTACACGGGCCGGAGGGAGCCGGCTACCGCTCCAAATGGCTCGACCTGGACAACGCGGCAACGGCCTTCGTGGGCTTGCGCCAGGCCCGCACAGCCGGCGCTGAATAACCAGAACGGAACGGGTGCGTTAAAAGCGCATTGGGCCCGGCTGGCCAGCGTCAGCCGCCAGCGCGCCCGGTTTCTTTCCTACCCTTTCAGTCTTATTCATGCGCCTCAATCTCCGCTTTATCATTGCCATCATTGTGGCGGCGGTATCCCTTTTTGGCTATTACTTCAACACCTCTAAAAATGAGGTGACCGGCGAAACGCAGCACGTGAGCATGAGCGCCGACCAGGAAATAGCCCTGGGCTTGCAAGCCGCCCCCTCCATGGCCGCCCAATACGGCGGCGAAAGCCCCGACGCGCGGGCCACGGCCGCCGTGCAGCAGGTGGGCCAAAAACTCATTGCCAGCACCAAAGCGGGCCAAACTCCCTACAAATTCCAGTTTCACTTGCTGGCCGACGACCAGACCATCAACGCTTTTGCCTTGCCCGGCGGGCAGGTGTTCATCACCCAGGGCCTGCTGAAAAACCTGAAAACAGAGGCCCAGCTGGCGGGGGTGCTGGCCCACGAAATTGGCCACGTGGTGGGGCGTCATTCGGCGGCGCAAGTAGCCAAGTCCAACCTCACGCAGGGCTTGGCCGGCGCGGCCACCATTGCCTCCTACGACCCCAACAGTCCCGGCAGCTCCATTGCCAAAGCGGCCATCGCAGCGGCCATTGCCAAAGTCATTGGCATGCGGTTTAGCCGCAACGACGAGCTGGAAGCCGACAAGCTGGCCGTCGATTTCACCCCCCAGGCCGGCTACGACCCCCGCGCCATGATTGAGGTGATGAAAATTCTTGAGCAGCAGGGCGGCCGCAGCTCTACTCCGGAATTTCTCAGCACCCACCCCGACCCGGGCAACCGCATCGGCCACCTGGAGCAGGAAATTGCCGCGGAGTTCCCCCAAGGTGTGCCCGCAGGGCTAAAGGAGTAAGTCTGAACCACGGATTCATGCGGATTTTTCGGATTGCACGGATTTTGTGGACGACTATTGCATTCCGCAAAAAAGGAAACGGCTACTCAGTTGAGTGGCCGTTTCCTTTTTTGCTAAGAATTGCACCGTGCATAAAATCCGTATCCGTGCAATCCGAAAAATCCGCATGAATCCGTGGTTCAGAAATTAGGCGGCGTCAGGTTTTTGAAATGGCCGTTGAGGCGCACGCGTTCCTTTAGGCGCTCCGTTTCGAGGACCACGGGAAGGATGGTGTCGAGGTGTTCGCGCACCATTTCCTGCCGCTCTTGCTCGCTGGTGGTGGCCAGCAACTGGTATTCCTGCTCGGTGCTGAAGCCAATGTGGTGGGCCACGTCGAAGATGGTGTAATCGGGCGCCAGCTCCAGCAGCAGCTTGCGCAAGCCCAGCGCTTCGTAGAGCTGGCGGACCTGTTTCGTGATGATTTCGCGCAGCAAGGGGTCGGCCACGTTGTCCTGCACCACGTCCTCAACCTGCCCGCCGGCGTAGAGCTTGCCCGGGGCCTGGCGGTAGAATTTGTTGATGCGAAACACGCCCACGGCTTTGGTGCGAATGTCGAGCTCGCCGCTGGAATAGGTCTGCTCCACGCTGAGCAGGCGCATTTCGGTGCCGAGCTCGCTCAGTGAATTCTCGAGGTAGGGCGGGATGCCAAAGGTGATGTTTTGCTCAATGCACTCGCGGACGAGCTGCCGGTAGCGGGGCTCGAAGATGTGGAGGTTGAGTTTTTCGCCCGGAAAAACCACCAGGTTGAGCGGAAACAGCGGCAGCAAGCGGGACATGGCAGCGAAACTAAAATCGGGCGGTAAGTGAGAGCTCAACAAAGAAAGCCCGCGGTTTGGTTTGCCGCATCCGGCGGAAGGGACCCCGCTGGCAGCGGGCGAAAGGTAGTGGGGAAAGCCGAAACCCGCGCACCACGCTACTTTTGCCCCAATGGCATCCCCTGCGCTACTCCCCAATCTTTCCGTTCTGCTCAAAAAAGCCAGCCGCCTGTTGCTTCAAGTGGTGGCGGCCCTGTTCCTGGCCTCCGTGGCCTGGGTGCTGATATACCGCTGGGTGGCGCCGCCCGCCACCTGGCTGATGCTGGACCGCCGCGCGCACGCCCCGGTGGGCCTGGGCTACTACGGCATTCAGCCCGAGCCCCGCCACATCCGCTACCAGTTCCGGACCCTGGACGAAGTAGCGCCGGCCGTCCCCCTGGCCCTGGTGGCCGCCGAAGACCAGCGCTTCCTGCTGCACCGCGGGTTCGACTTTGACGCCTTGGCCAAAGCCGCCAAGCGCAACTGGAACGGCGACGGCACCCACATCGTGGGCGGCAGCACCATCACGCAGCAAGTGGCCAAAAACGTGTTTTTGTGGCACGGCCGCAGCTACGTGCGCAAGGCCGCCGAAGCTTACTTCACGGTGCTCATCGAGTTTCTGTGGAACAAGCGCCGCATTATGGAAATGTATTTGAGCGTGGCCGAGATGGGCGACTGCACCTTTGGGGTGGAAGCCGCCAGCCAGCGCTATTTTGGTAAATCGGCCCGCCAGCTGACCCCGGCCCAAGCGGCGCTGCTGGCCGGCGTGCTGCCCAATCCGCTGCGTTTCCGAGCCTCCAACCCCGGGCCGGTGGCGCGGGCCAAGCAGCTGCGGGTGCTGCGCAACATGCGCCGCCTGGGCGGCACCACCTACGTCAACACCCTTTTAAACAAGTAGCCATGGCAGTTTTGCGTCAATTGGGAAGCAACGCGTGGCTGCTGGGCGCGGCGCTTGGTGCGAGCGGGTGTTCCTTGGCAAGGAAGCAACCTGCGGTTGCCAACGCGGCGCAGACCGCGGCCATCCGCCAGGTGCTCACCACCCAAACGGCCGCCTGGAACCGGGGCGACATTCCCGGCTTTATGGAAGGCTACTGGAAGTCTGATTCCCTGGTATTCATTGGGCGGAATGGTCCCAAGTACGGCTGGCAGCAAACGCTGGAAAACTACCAGAAAAGCTACCCCACTGCGGCCGCCATGGGCCAGCTCGACTTTAGCAGCCTGCGCGTGAGCGTGCTGGCTCCCGGCGCCGCGCAGGTGGTGGGGCGCTGGCACTTGGCCAGGCCGGCGGCCGGCGATTTGCAGGGCTATTTCCTGCTGGTGCTGCGGCAAATTGACGGCAAATGGGTGGTGGCCGCCGACCACACCAACAGCGAAAAGTGAACCCCACAGTCAGGTTTCGCTCTGCTTAAATACTGACTTCCACTTTGGCCGGCACGTTGACAATGAGCCCCATGCTGGCGGCGTGGGCGGCGGCAATGGCGTAGTCCGGCACCAGCAGCATGGTTACGCCTTCGGCTTGCAGCTCTGCGGCAATGGGACCCACCAGTAAGGCGCGGGCCGGCACTTGCACGTCGCGGATGTAAATGGCCAGGATGCGGCCGGGGTGGCGCCGCACCACCTCGCGGTAGATGCGGGCGTCCTCCTGGCCACTGTCGCCCAAGAGCACAAAGGACAATTGGGGGTAGGTGGTGAGCAGGTCGTCGATTTCGTGCAGCTTGTGCGCAAAGTGAATGGCCGCCGAACCCACCACGCCGGGCGGCGGAGTGGTTTTGGGCCGTCCAATGCTCAAATCGCGCAGCAGGAGCGGGCCGGGCGGCATTTCGTGAATGCCCATGAACTCGTCGAGCATGTCGTAGAGGTTCCAGGGGCTGCTGCTGACGTAGAAAAAGGGGTTGTCGGGCTGGTTGTTGCGGCCGCGCTGCAGGCGGCGGTAAAAGTCGGCCACGCCCACGAAGGGCGGGCGCGAATGGGCGTTGCTGAGCAGGGTGCGGCCCAGCATCTTTAGCACGTTGGTGGCGCTGGTTTCAAAAACGGTGTCGTCGAGGTCCGAAATGACGCCGAACTCGGCACTAGGGGGCGGCACCAGGACTTTGGCCGAGGCCAGCACCTTGGGCAGCGGCGGGCGAAACTGGCGCGGCAGCCGCGACACCCGAATGGGCACCGGGTACCACAAGTAGGCCACGGGCGCCGGCAACGCTTTCGGCTCGATGATGAGGGTGAAATAGCCTTCGTCGTCGGTGGTGACGAGGTGCTGGCTGCCGTCGGGCAGCTCGGCCACCAAGTCGGCGCCGGTTACTTCCCGGCTGTTGAAGCGCCGCACCATGTTGCGGAAGTTGCGCCAGCGCGAGTCGGCGGCGGTTTGGGTTGCAATGCCGCGGTCGGCCAGCAGGCGGCCTTTGATGTAGAATTTGGTGGCCGTGCCGTAGCTGCGGTACGCATCGAGCTGCAAGGGCCGCAGCCAGCCCACCCGCGCCGTGAAGCGGGTGAGCAGGTGGTCGGTCCATTCGGAAAAGGAGGAAAGGGCCTCGAGGAGCTTCATGCGGCAAACCTACGGCCGGACGGGGCAAAGAAAAGCGCATTCGTTGCTAACAGGAGAGAGAGGGTGGCGTTACGAACCCCCCAACCTCTTCTGCCCTTTACTTTACACCTCATGCACCACGAATTTTACTGCATCGGCGACTTGCTCGCCTACTTACGCCAAGCGACCGCTGAAATTACGGAAGGATACTGCCGCATAGGAAATGTCTCCTCCGGGTTGGCTGAAGAAATTCTGACCGCGACGGGCCTTGACGTGCGCGGTTTTGCTTTGGTGCTTGACCGGTCGGGCATTCAACGTACGCTCAAGCAACACGGGACTGCCAATGCCGCTTCTGAAATCGCGCAAGGGCAGGTTCCAATCGAGGAGGCCGATTTTATGGCCTTGGCTGATTGGCTGCCCACGCCGCAGATTGTCCGGCGTGGGCAAGCGCGGCCGGGCCGGTTTCCCATGCCCTGCCTGGAATTATACGCGGCGAATCCCAGCGGTTTGGTGTGCGCAGTGATGGAATACCGGCCGGGACGGCGGCGGTTGGCACTCGCCACGATGTACAAAAAAAGGCCAACCACGTGAGCAGTCGGCCTCTTAAAATGAGCGGCGGGAAATGCAACAAGGCTTGGCAAGCCAAACCAGTCCCCCCCTTAAGCGTCCAAAACGTTCCGCTCCCAGTTCAAATATACACCGCCAGCCTAAAATTAGTTGCCTGTTCGCCTTTTCGACCAAGTGCACGTAAGTAAGCGACACTTATCCGTTCCCGCTCTTATGCCCACTGCCGCCGCGCCCCGCCCCAAAACCCGCAAAAAGCGCCTCGACCCACAAGACGAAGCCCACGTCGTGTACAAAGACCCCGCCCGCCAGGCCCAGATGGCCGGCCTGCGCTACGCCACCGACCAAGGGCCCGGCCTCACGCGCAAAGCCACCAAGGCCGGTAATTTCACCTACCACGACGCGCAGGGCCACAAAATCACCGATGCCAAAACGCTGGAGCGCATTGCCGGCTTCGTGATTCCGCCCGCGTGGACCGACGTGTGGATTTCGGCCTCGGCTACGGCGCACTTGCAGGTGACGGGGCGCGACAACCTGGGCCGCAAGCAGTACCGCTACCACCCGGCCTGGGACGAAATGCGCAGCCTCACCAAATTTTCGCGCCTGCGCACTTTCGGGGAAAAGCTGGGCCCTTTGCGCGAGCAGCTTGCCAAAGACCTGCGCCGCCCGGCCCTGGACCGCGAGAAAGTAGTGGCCCTGGTGCTCACGCTCATGGACCAGTCTTTTATTCGGGTGGGCAACAAGGAGTACGCGAAGAAAAACAAAAGCTACGGGCTGACCACGCTGCGCGACAAGCACGTAGCCGTGGACGGCGCCGATGTCAACTTCACCTTTGTGGGCAAGAAAGGGGTGCCGCATGACGTGACGCTGCACGACGCCCGACTGGCGCGCCTGGTGCGCAAGTGCAAGGAAATTCCCGGGCAGCACTTGTTCCAGTATTATTCGGCCGATGGGCAACGGCACGCGCTGGAATCGGGCGACGTGAACGAATACCTGCAACGCCACACCGGCATGGCGCTGTCGGCCAAGGACTTTCGCACCTGGGGCGGCACCGTGAAAATGGTGAGCTGCCTGGAATCGGTGCTGAACGAGGAGCCCGACTTGGCCCCGGAGAAAGTGGTGAAAAAGGCCGTGAAAGACGTCGCAACTGGCTTGGGCAATACCCCCACGGTGTGCTCCAAATACTACATTCACCCGCAAGTGGTGGAGCTGTTCAAGGGGGGCAAACTCGTCGAATACCTGCGCAAGCACGATGCTGAAGCTAAGTCCGGCGACTTGCTCTCGCCGGTAGAGCGGCTGGTGCTGGAGATGCTGGAGCAGGCCTAAGCCGCTGTTCGCGCTAGTGCCCGAAGGCGTAGAGACGCATATTTGCGTCTTGTTGTTCAGCGATAATCGGTGAACGGCGCGGACGATAAGACGCAAGTAGGCGTCTCTACAGCGGCTTGGCTATTCTTTGGGGGGCTCATCGTAGGCCTTTTTGGGGCGGGTGCCGCCTTGCGACGTGTGGATGCCGGCTTTTGCGGACGGCAGCGCATCGGTGCCCGGCCCGCCGTAAATGCGGACTTGGGGCCGGGAAACCGGCTGCGCGGCATGGTTCTCAACCACGAACTCGTCGTCGCCACCCAGTCCTTCCAATTGAACGAGCCGGGTTTCGGCAGGCAAAAACGAGCGCCGGTAGGTGAAGCCCTTGGAGCCTGCGCTGGTGCGCGCTTGTACCGTCACGACAGTGGAATCGGCGTAGCGATGTACTTCAAAACGTTCGGCTTGGGCCGTGCCACCTACCGCGGGCTTGCGAGCCAGCTCCCGGTAAAGCCCGTCGGCCAGGGCGGGCAGCTCGGCGCGGCGCAGCTGCAAGGCCGCCGTCAGGCGAGGGCCCTCCAGGGAGTAAGCGGCGGGCGGCAGGCGCCGCACGGCCCGGTTGATGAGCGTATCGGGAAGTTGCCGCTGCATGGCCAAGGCAACGGCCTTGAACTGCGCCCGGGTCAGCGCGTTTAGCCCGCGCACATCGAGGTAATGGCCCGAGGAAAGCAAGGCGCTGGCATTGCGAAAACGGGGACCAAAAGTGACCCAGTGCCGCAGCAATACGTGCCCCACCACCCAGCCCAGCGCGCCATCGTCGAGGCGGTAGAACACCATGTCCCGGTCCTTGGGCAGGGGCGCGAAGGATGCCGTGCCGGTGGCATCGGGGCGGCTTTGGGCCCAGTTCCATTGGCCGGGGTGCCGGTCCCAGTCGCCGAGCCAGCCATCCAGGAGGCGCGCGCGCAGCAGCGCAACCTGGTCGATGCGGTGGGCAGGGCTGGCAAATACGGCGGCAAACGCCTGGGTGCTGTTGGCGGTGCTGCCGCGGTTTGCCAGCGTTTTGCTGGCTTCCACGGCAGCTTTTTCTTCCAGGTAAGCGAGCTGGCCGCGAAACAACCGCAAAGAATCGGTTTGAAAAGCCGG
>DASVTG010000678.1:0-9142 GCA_036387695.1 Hymenobacter sp.
CCAACTCCGAAAGGTCAGCGCCTCAAGGTTGACGAATTTGTCCCGCACCAATTCGCTGCGGTACAAGAAGTAAGCATGATGCGCCGCTTGCAGCTCCTGCAGCAGGCTTTCCAGCGATGTCCCCCGGGCACTGGTCCGGCCACTCGCGGGCGCGGACTCCTGCGGGGCTTTAAACAGGGCCATGAGCGGCCGCTGGGCGTGCGCGGTGCTCAAGCTGCCAGCCAGCAGCAGCGGCAGCAACTTCAGCGAAGGTGTAAAAAGGGCCATAGGTGGGAATTCTAGGACTAAGAAGGAGAAAAGGGCCAAGGCAAAAGAGCCCGGAAATCAGTCGAGCCAAACTTGGTTGCCTTCGTGGCGCAGGTTCACATCCAACGACTTGCTGAGGGCGTCCAGCAGCGCGTTCACGTCGTGGTTGGGTACCGAGCCGGTTAGTTTTTGCTGCCGCAAAGCCGGGTTGCTCACCCTGATTTTGAGCCCGTAAGTGTCTTCCAGCAAGGAAATGATTTCGGACACCGGCGTGTCGTTGAAATCCAGGTGCCCGGTGGTCCAGGCCGCGTACAGCGCGGCATCAACCCGGCGCTTGGCCAGTAGCGACCGCGGGGCGCTGGGGCGGTATTCGACCAACTCGCCGGGCTTCATAGTCAATTCTTCGGTGCGGCCGGCCTGCTGGTGCCGCAGCTGCACCTCGCCCGATTTCAGGATGACCTTGGTCTTGCCTGGGCGGCTCAGCACGTCGAACTGCGTGCCGAGCACCGCCACGTCCAACGGCCCGGCGTGCACCGTGAACTTCGCGTGGGCCGGAGCCGCGGCAACGGCTTTCAGCTGGGCCGGCGCCGTGTGCCGCACCTGGAAAAAGGCCTCGCCGGCCAGCCACACTTCGCGGGCGTGGCCCGCCTGCCAGCGGGCCGCCAACTTCAGTTTTGAGTTGCCATTTAGGGTCACCCGCGAGCCGTCGGGCAGTAGCACCTCCCGGCGTTCGCCGGCCTGGGTGGCGTAGTTTACCCATTCCGGAGCCGGGGCAACCGTGGCGTGTTGCCACAAGCCCACGCCCGCGAAGCCCAGGGCAAAAGCCGCGGCGGCCGCGCCCGCCCAGCGCCGGGCGCGCCGGCCCACGCGCAGGGCCGGTTGGGCACGGGGCGCCACCGGCGGGTGCAGCGCGGCCCACAGCTTGGCGATTTCTTCCTGCTTCAGGGCTTGGGAAACGGGCTGCGGCTGGCGGGTAGCCAGCAATTGCAGCAGGGCTACGGCTTCGTCAAACTCAACCTGCTTGTTCGGATTCTGCGCAATCCAACCGCGCCAAAAATGCTCGGCAGCAGCGTCGTGACCAACCACGAAGGATTGGAACGACTCGTCAGCCAAAAAATCCTCTGTTGAGTAAGCGGCGTATTTCATAAGCAGATGGCAGAACGGGCCGGCGGCATCAAGCCCTTGTGTTGCCGGGCGGGTAGTCGCTGGCAGCCCCGTTCACCTCCATCACGGCCGAAGGGGCCGTTTATACTCATCTAGGAAAATTTATTTTTTCAAACGGCCTGATTCGCGGCTGTTTCGGGCCCGATTTGGCTACTTGGCTAGCATGAAAAGCAGGACCAGCGCCGTCACCAACACCTTACGCAAAGTTCGCAAGGCATTAAAAACCAAGTTGCGAACTGACTGCGTGTTAAGCGACATCACCTCGGCGATGCGCTCATAGGAAAACCCATCAAAAAACTTCAGATAAAGTGCTTCGCGCTGACGCTTCGAGAGCTGGTTGAGGGCCGCCAGCAGCTTGACGCTTTGCTCGGCATCGCCTTGCTGGGCAATGAGGAATTCCTCGTGCGAGTAGGTTACTTCGAACGAGTCGGTGTAAGCGGGCAGTAGGTGCCGGTGCCGCCGCAGCAGCTTGGTTTCGTCGCCCAGGTGCCGGCGTAGCGCCTTGAATAGGTAAGCCTTCACCACCTGCACGGCGCGCAGCCCTTCCCGTCGCCGCCACAACTTCTGAAACAGGTTCTGAATGCAGTCCTTCACCAGTTCCTCGTCACCCGTCAGCTTCAGCCCATAATGGTACAGCGCATCGTAGTAGGTTTCGAATAGAGCGGACAGAGCGCGAGCTTCACCAGCTCGGAAGGCCTCCCAAAGCTGGGCGCTGCGCTCATCAGTTATGTGTTGCAAGGCTTTGGATTCGATGCATCAGGTACTGCAATACCATCCGGATAAATAAATGAAACCGCGCGTTACCAGTAGCCAACTTTTGGCAGAAATATGTTGCAAGAGTAAGGTTAAATGAGGCATCACAAACCAGGAACCCCAAGCCCTCAAATTTATTCCAGGGGATTATCAACCTTAAAGCACTACAAAAAATGACGTATGCTGACCGGACTTCAATAAATATATAGCCTAATCTTTGGCGCAGTGAAAATATCCTTGATAAACAATGCACAGCCAAAGCCTTTGGCAACGTTTTTCTTTGCAGCAGTTCAGCTTTTCCTCGATATAGTTAAATCTGGCATCGATGATTTATGCTGGCGTTGTGAGTGCTCGGGTGCCATATCAGGCGCCAGCTGCCAAAAGGCACTAAATGCAAAGACCACGAAACCGGATACGCTCGGTTCTCTGGCTCCAAGCTCTGCGCTCTAAATCTTGGCCGGTTTACTAAGCCGCGTGGTTGTAGATAAACTGTTCTTTCAGAATACGGTTGGCTACTTGAAACACGCCCAACTTATCTTTCTGCAGACGGCCCCGGCTTTTCAGCCTGACGTCCATCCTCATGGTGCCGGCAAGTAGTAAGAAGCCACGACGGGCTGGCCGCAGAAGCCCCCGTGCCGTGCCGCGATTTGCTTCTTCCGATGGCTTCTTTGTCGCGGATGCCCGCGATGCCCGTGGGTAAGTGAGCAGTATCTGTGGGAACTGACACAACGAGCCGAATGCTTATTTTGCGGATGACCTCGCGCAAATTCCTCGAACCAGTCAGCACACTGCCTCGATAAGCGAGGTTCACCTAAAGGGTCGTGGCTGTCGCAGAACCCGGTGGGCAGGCCAAAGGGGCACCGGCTCGCTGCTCAACTCGTGTGAAAAGGGCCTGTAACCGCTTTTCACACTTGCTTCTGCTGGTCGAAACTTCGCTAACAGGCGTTGCGCGGAGTTCTGCAACAGCCACGGTCCGAAGAGAAAAAGGAGGGTTACCCATTCATATACTTGCCGTCGTTAAGTTGCAACGCGTGACGGGGCCGGGTGGTCTTTGCGCCCCATTCGCTGGCTTGCTGTATGAAATTCTGGTGCTTGTTTATTGGGTTGTTGGCCCTGTTACCCCGGCCGGGACGGGCGCAGCGCTACCAGCACTTCGGCCTGAATGCCGGGGTCAACGCGGCCTCGCCGGACCGGCAAGCCGTGCTGGGGTTGTGGGACGCGTACTTGGGCTCCGGGTTTACTGAACCGTCCCGGTTTTGGGCCCCGGCGGAAGTGGCCCGGTACCGCCGGGGCGACGTGCTGCTTAGCGAAGGGTACGTCCACCCGAGCGTGTACCAGTACGCGACCCAAAAAGTCGTGCTCAGCCTGCAGGCCGTGGACTCGGCGCAGTACAAGTGCCGCACGCTGTTCTACTGGCCCAACCCGGCCGACACGCTGCAGCCGCTGACCGTCTTCTGCATCGTCAACACCTACATGCACCGCCAGCACGGGCAGTGGCGGCTGGTCAACCACCTCACGCGCGCCACGCGGGACTGGGCCACGGACACGGTGGGCTACTTTGCGTCGTTGGTCGGGCGACGACCCGCTTTTTTGGGCCGTCATAACAGAAGAAACATACGTGCTTCTTCTGTCCGGCAATTCTAGACCACCTCATTTTCAGCTGTTTTGCAGCCCTACGCCGGGGTGCAAGCGTAAACGCCAGCTGCTTTCAGAACGCTTTGGGGCAACGTCGTTTGCACTTGTTGCTGTGGCCGGGACAGCCCATCAATCATGTCGCCGAGGTCACTGACCCCTAAAGTGAACATGATGATGACGATGCCCAAGACAACTTTAACCAGCAGCGGAATCGAGAAGCCGGTTTTTTCCTTCAGCAGCGCATTGGTTGGCGGGAAATAAAGCAGCGAAAGAAGCAGGTACACAATGGCTGGAACCGGGTGCACCCAAACCATATTCGCCATGCCAATGGCAAAAACCAGCATTCCAAATGCCCAGCCGAATATGGTGTAAACGGTTGAGCCAGCATTCAGAGCATTCGGGTTGTTCATGGCTTTAACGCAATTAGTTGTTGGCGGTATGGATGGAAACTGCTTTGATGGAGCACTAAAGAGACGCCATCATCAAGTCAATTTTATCGAACAATTCGCCCACACCCAGCGAGGCCCAAAGAATGAATGCCCCCAACAGCCACTTGGCTATTCCGGGAATGGCAAAGCCGGTTTTCTCCTTGACAATTTTGCCGACCGGCGGGAAAAAAGCGAGAGAAAGCAGCACGATAAAAACCCCAAAACCAGGGTCGTTTCCCCAAAATGTGTTTATGACGCCGATGGCCAGAGCAACCAAGCCAAATAGCCAGCCGATGACATCGAAGAGGGCTGGGGAAGCGTTTGCCGAAGCATTTGATGCGTGAGTCATTGCGGTTTTGAGTTAATGGCGAAAGTTTGGCTCCGTGAAAAGTGGTAGCCGTTCGGTTCGTATTGGGCCGGCTGGTTGGAATTGAAAATGGCGGAAGCAGAAGTCGCACCCCCGCCAGAACTCAGCAATAAGGAAAGCAGGAGTAGATGCACCGGTGTAAAGTAAATAAAAGAACTTTGTAATTCAAAGTTAACACGTCTTTTTCTTACCGGTGGCAAAATTTGTGTGGCCTTTTGAGCCAAATATTCCAGCTGGGCACGCTGTTTTTGGAGCGCATTCGCAGGGAGGCCACCGCCTCATGAGTGACGGTGGATGAACGGTGACGAGCCTTTCAACGGCCCGGCAGGCAGCGAGCGCAGGCGCTGCTCCTGGAATCAATTGGGTGGGGGCTGTCTGCATTTACGCCTGCTGTCCCGTACTTTGAAGCGCGAACCACTTGCCTTGCCCGCGACGCATGCTCCCCACTACCCACGAGACTTTTTCGGAAAAAAGAAGCACGGACTCGGCTTCCCCGGCCACCTCCCGGCGCCAGCGCCTGCGCGGGGCGGTGCTGGCCACGGCGGCCACCAAGCTGCTGCCGCTGGTCGAGCTGCTGGACTCGTTGCAGCCGCAGGTGGCCAACGAGTCGGTGTTTCGCACCCGCCGCCGGAAACTGCAGGAGCACCTCAAAGAGGCCTACGCTGAGCTACGGGCCGAGAAACCCAAGCACCGGGTGCTGCTGCACGCCTTCAAGGCCATGGGCGAATTGGTGGTGGAAGAAACCCGCGACATCAGCCACGACGAGCTCAAGCAAGCCGCCAAAGAAGTGGTGCTGGCCACCCTAAAAAATGCCCCGGCGCTGCTTAACGCCGCCCACCAAGCGCGGCTGCTTTCGTAAGGAACTTGCGCGAGCGGGCTCCGCGAGGGGCGCTTTTTGCACTTGAGTAACACCGTGCGTTGCTGGACGCGGCTATAGTTGAATCAGGCTGGATATTTCCGCGCTTTCCTATCTTTGCTGAACTCCTTACTAATTTGCACATGGCCCTCAACTTTGATGAATTCCAGAAAGTCGTGGAAACGGCCCAGCAGGCCGACGCGGTAAAATCTGACTTGAAACGCACCTTGAAGAAGGTAACAAGCGCCTTGAGCGCGCTGCAGGCGGCGCTGGGCGAGATGGAAACCGTCCTTTCCGACGAGTACGTCTCGGCCCCGAAAGAGCGGAAAGCCCGCCAGCCACGCGCCCCCAGGGAAGAGGGCGAAGCCGGTGCCGCCCCAAAAAAGCCGGGCCGCCCGAAGAAGAACCAAGAATAAGCAACCACGCAAAAAAGGCCCCTGCTGGAAAGCAGGGGCCTTTTTTGCGTTCGGCCCGATGGGCAATTCCGGTTAGGCCTTAGCGGCCAGGTTCTTCAGGTGCTTGTAGGTCTTTTGCGACAAAAAGTACTGGCGCTGCACGGCTTGCCGCACCGCTCCGGTCAGGGTTTGGTCCTTGAGGGCGTCCTGGTAGGCTTTGATGGCCCATTCTTCGCCGTAGACGTTGGAGCCGAGAATGGCTTTTTCGTCGGCGCCGGTGATGGCGGCTTTGGCGTCCATCCAGGCGCGGTAGAACTTGCCTTTGAAAGTGGTGCTTTCTTCGCGCTCGCCGCCTTCCCGGGTCAGGAAGGTGTTCAGGTCGGTGGAGAATTGCTGGCTCTGACTCACGAGCTGCTTGTAGTAGCCGCGCAGCTCGGGGTCCTTGCTTTCGGCCACGGCGCGCTTGTAGCCTTCAATCCGGTCGTTGACGAAATAAAGCAGCTCCTGAATGGTGGAGGCCGCATCCGACGAGCTGGTGGCCGACTTGCCGGATTTGCGCGTGGCCAGGTAGCCTACGCCCAGCGCGAGCACGGTGCCGCCCACCACTTTTTGGGTGGTGCTGAGGCCTTTGATGGAGGACGGAACTTTGCCCAGCATGTCGGACATGCTGCCCTGGCGTAGCCATTGCTGGGCTTTGCCCAGCAGGCCGGCGGTGGGGGTGGGGGAGGTGGTGGACTGGCTCATTTTCAAGTAGGGAAAAATAGGAAACTTCCTTCCTAACGGCCAAATGAGCAAGCATGTTAGGCGGAGCTTATTTTGTGGCCTGCTTTTGGGCTTTGCTTCGTTGGCCACACCCGCCCGCGCCGCCAACTCTTGCTGCCTGAAGCACGTTTGGCCAGCCGGTGCTTTCCGCGTTTGCCGCCCTTGTGAAGGCAAGGGCACTAGGTTGAAGTGCCCTGCCCAAGTACCAGCTCTCCCAAATGACTCCAACCAACACGCCCGCTTTGCCCGAACAGCGCTGCTCCTGGGCCGACCAGAGCGAACTGATGCGTGCCTTTCATGACCACGAATGGGGCGAACCCGTGGCCGAAGCCGGCATACTGTTTGAGTACCTGGTGCTGCACACGTTTCAGCTGGGGTTTGATTTTCCGGTGGTGCTCAAGCGGCGCGAAGGGTTCCGCGAACTGCTGGCCGGCTTCGACCCGGAACGGCTGGCGCGCTGGGGCGAGGAGGACATCGAAGAGGTGATGGGCAACCCCCGCATCTTGCGCAACCGGCGCAAGCTGGAAGCCACCGTGCGCAACGCCCAAGCCTGGCTGCGCCTGCGCGCAGAAGTGGGCGGGGAAGCCGGGATTCTGCCTTTTTTCTACGCTTTTGTGGGTGGCCAAATCGTGGATGGGCATCGGAGTGCCCGCAACCCCGTGCCGCTCTCGACGCCCGAAAGCACGGCCATGAGCCTGGAGTTGAAGCGGCGGGGCTTCGTGATGACGGGCCCGGTGAGCTGCTACAACATTCTGCAAACGGCCGGCTTGGTCAACGACCATCTGGTGGGCTGCTACCGGCACGCCGAGTGTGCCGCGCTGGCGGCGCAGTAGGCGGCGCTAACTGGTTCTCCAGCGTCCTGCGTGCTGAATTTCGCAATAAACGTCCCTTGCGGCCGTGCTCAACTACGGGTGAGCGTTGGCTTTGGCGAGGCCGGTGAGGGCCGAAATGACTTCCGGCCCGCTGCAGTGGACGCGCAGGCGCTGCTCAAGCCGGTCGGCGTAGGAAGCCGAAGCAAGGCCTTGCTGCACCAGGTGCAGGTCCTGAATAATGTCCAGCAGCAGGCCCCATTCGCCTTCCGGCAACACGTCTCGCTGGGCCCGCGTCCCGGACCGGGCAAACCCGCCAGGGTCGCCGTTGAATTCCTGGTATACTTGGATGGCTGCTGGGGTTATCATAAAATAGAGGCGCTAGCTAATGAATAAGGAAGGGGCGGCGAAGCGGCTCTAGGCTGCTTCCCGCTCCGGTGGGCGGCGCTTGCTGGGCCCGCTGAAATTTGCCTCGGGGGCGAAGAAGACCGATTCCGAGGACCTCAGGAAAGGAGCTTGGGCTTCCCTGGTGGCCGCGGCTTCGGCTTGCCAGCGGGCTACGTCCTCGGGGGTGTAGCGCCGCCACACGCCCTCGCGGAACCCAGACAGAAACAAGCCCAACAGCGCAAACAGAACAGCCAGTAGCATCAGCAGAAAAGTAGATGGCCCGACAAGCGGGGTGAAAGTATGGGCCTTGTACTGCGAAAGGCCCGCGCGGTTGCGAAGCTTGCTGCAGCATTTCGACAATTTGGTCCCGCGGCCGGTCGAACGGGGCGTTTTTCCCGATTACCTGAGCCGTATGAAGAAGGGGTGAATGACGGGCATAGCACGCTGCGGGCCCATATTCAAGCACTTGGGGCCAGCGGCATCCGCTGCTTTGCCCGAGGCTGGCCACGGGTGACTCACTGGTGGCCCTCGCCAGCAGATAGAAACACCTAGCTGCAAATCAGTAGTTGTGGGCTGGCTTTACGCATTTATGCCGAAGGACCGGTGGCCCAAAGCTTTGAACTTTGTGCATAGATATTTTCTGGTTTATTTCTTTTGGTCAGCATGTTGATAGTACACCTGCACGACGCTGGATTCTTCCCCATTCAATGGGCGCCCAAAGCCGCTGACTCGGTGCCGGGACGGACGTTCGTGCGGCCCAGTGCCAAGGGCACGCTGCGGGTGTTTGTGCCCGCCGAAGGCCAGGAAGTAGAGCTATACGCCGGGAGCCTCGCCCACGGCGAACTGCGCTACCGCGGCCCGGTGCCCGGCGAAACCGAATTGCGGCAGCTATTGCTCGCCGCTTTGTCGGGACCCCCACGATAAAGCAATTACCCGCAAACGCACACCAAGGGCCGGCACCCGCGGCCGGAACCTCCCCAAAGAAACCATCAAACGCACCCGCACTAAACTCTGCCTATGAAAACGAACTTCCCATCCTCCGAACCCAGCGCCGCCTCGGTGCCCGCCCTCGCCCACGTCGACCTCGACCAGGCCGACGCCGTGCAGTGGGCCCGCGCACTGCCGCACTCCGCAGCGCTGCACGTGGACTGCGGCCGGTTGAAGTGCCAGCGCACGCTCGGGGTGGCCCACGTCGTTTCGCAGCTGTTGCTGCTGCGCCGGGCCGGGGTCACGGTGTGGCTGCGCAACGCCAACGCCCCGCTGCGGTACTGCTTGCGGGTGCTCAACTTGGGGCGCTTTTTCCGCCTCGTCGACCCTGCTTGAATGCGCAACGGCCTCTT
>DASVTG010000679.1:0-2863 GCA_036387695.1 Hymenobacter sp.
CGTCGAACGAAGCGAACGGCGGCCCGGCCGGATGCCGGGCACCTGAGGTTCACGAAGGGAACGCGACAGGGAGAATAACCGCGGCGGGGGTGGAGGCTCCGCCCAGGTCTTGCCATCTGGCTAACAAGTGACTAATCGGAAGACAAAGGCAATAATAAGAAACAACTTTTGATAAATAATACCAAGGTTAGTCTTTTGACAAATTACAGCCGCTGCACCGTCAGCACCCGCTCGGTCGCCTCTTCCACTTTGAACCGGTCATCCACGCGCCAGCCCACCACCCAGCAGATTTTGCCGTCGGCCGAAGTGAGCACGCGCACGTCGTCTTTTAGGTTTAAGGGTACTTTCTGGTCGATGAGGAAGTCGCTGAGCAGCTTTTTGCCTTTCATGCCCAGCGGCATAAACCAGTCGCCTTCCTGCCACTTGCGCAGCGTGAGCGGGAATTTAATTTTGTCGGCATCCAGCGCGGCGGTGCTTTTGGAGCGTGGGATGATGAAGTGTTTGGCGTCGTCGTGCAGCTCAGCGCGTAGGCGCATGCCGTCGGCCAGCAGGTCGGTCTGGCCCGCCGCCAGCTGAAACGTGCCGAACTGCGTGAGCCGCCGCGGCGTGATGACCAGGTTTTCCCGGTCTTTCACCAGCCGGTGCGTGGGCGAGTCAAACCGCCGGCCCGACTCGCCCGGAAATGCCGCCACAATGTCCTTCACCATCAACCAGGAGAAGCCGAAGGGGCGCAGCATCTCGTGGAGCACCAGCGTGGTGGCGGCGGTTTTTTGCAGCGTGGCGATGTTGAGGTAGGTCACTTCGGCCTCGTCGCGGCGGGCTTGGGCCGATGTATCTTCCACGTAGCGGCGCACGATTTCTTCGGCCCCGCCCACGCGTTCGGCGGTGGCGGCCATGGTCTGGTCGAGGTTGGGGTTGATTTCGCGCAGCACGGGTAACACCTCGATGCGCAGCAGGTTGCGCTGGTACACGGGGCTGTCGTTGCTGTCGTCTTCACGCCAGCGCAGGCCGCGCTCCACTAGGTAGTCGTGCAGGTCCTCGCGGCCCACGCCCAGCAGCGGGCGCACCACAAACCCGTTCTTCACCTGAATGCCGTGCAGGCCGGCCAGTCCGGTGCCGTGGGTGAGGTTCAGAATCATGGTTTCGGCTTGGTCGCGTTGGTGGTGAGCCGTGGCGACGTAAGCCAAGCCCTGGGCCTGCCGCACCTGCTCAAACCAGCGGTAGCGCAGAAAACGGGCCGCCATCTGGGTCGAAATGCCTTCCTGCTCGGCAAACTCCTTGGTCTGGAAAAACTCCGCGAAGTAGGGGAGGCCGTACTGTTTGGCCAGCTTGCGCACAAACTGCTCGTCGGCGTCGGCGTCTTCGCCCCGCAGGCCGAAGTGGCAGTGCGCCACCGCCACTTGAACCCCAAGCCGGTGCAAAATGTCTAATAGCACCACCGAATCCAGGCCACCGCTGACGGCCACCAGCAACGGGTCTTGTGCTATGGAGAAAAGGGCGTGCTCCTCAATGAAGCGGCGAACGGTATCGAGCATAAGTGAAACAGTGTTAACGAAGGACCTCACCCCTGCCGGGCACGGCCCCGGCCCCTCTCCCGCGGAGAAGGGAGCCTGACGATTGAGTTAAAAGTGAAGAATGAAAAGTTAAAAACGGAACTGCCTTTTTTCTCGCAACTTTTCACTTTTAACTCTTATCCGCGCCGCCGTGGCTCCCCTTTCCGCGGGAGAGGGGCCGGGGCCGTGCCCGGCAGGGGTGAGGTTTGTACTACCGCGCAAAGATGGCCGTTAGCGCGGGCCCCGTCCGTACCTTTGAACCCCGAATGTTTCTCTCTCGCGTCTTTTTTCTTCTGCTGTTTCTGGCGCCGCTGCTCGGGCAAGCCCAAACCACCCGGCCCGGCTCGTCTGGTGCGCGGCCGGCGGCTACGCCTCCGGTGGCCGCCAAAGGGGCCCCAATCAAGCTGCTCACCGCCGGCGAATTGCAAGGCGGGGACTACAACGGCACCAAAATCCGCAAGCTGCTGGGCAACGTGAGCTTCCAGCAGGAAGACACCTTTCTCTACTGCGATTCGGCCTACCAGTACCTCGACCGCAACGAGGTAGAGGCCTTCAGCAACGTGCGCGTGTTGCAGGGCGACACCATGACCATCACCGGCGACCGGGGCTTTTACGACGGCGACAAGCGCACCGCCCGCATGCAAGGCAACGTGGTGATGCGCGACACCCGCATGACCCTGACCACCCCCAGCCTGGTCTACGACCTGAACCGCAAAACGGCGGCCTACACCGAAACCGGCCACCTCACCGACCCGCAAAACACGCTCGACAGCCAGCAGGGATTCTACGACACCAACTCCAAGGTCTTCGTTTTTAAGCGCAACGTACACCTCGTGACGCCCGATTCCGAGCTGAACAACGACACCCTGCGCTACAACACCGTCAGCAAAATTGCCTACTTCAATGGGCCCACCCGCATCAAGGGCAAGCAGGGCAACCTCTACGCCGAAGGGGGCACTTACAACACCATTACGCGGGTGTCGAATTTTCAGAAAAACGCTAAAATTGACACGCCCAACTACCTGCTGGGCGGCGACCGGCTGGTGTACGACGAGGTGAAGCAATACGGCGTGGCCAACGGCCACGTGAGCCTCATCTCGAAGAAAGACAACCTGACGTTGCGCGGCGACGCCGGCCGCTACTGGCGCGCCCTGGGCCGCACCAAGCTCTACGGCGGCCGCCCCGTGGTGCGCAACATCAGCGAAAAGGACACCTTGTATATGGCCGCCGACACGCTGCTGAGCGTGGAAGCGCGGCCCGGCCAAACCACCACGCGCACCGTGCTGTATGCGTGGCCGAAGGTGAAAATC
>DASVTG010000680.1:0-8802 GCA_036387695.1 Hymenobacter sp.
CATGGGCTCGGCGGGTTTGGCGACAACGTCCGCGAGGGTGATGTTCCAGCGCTGCCACATCTCGGCCAAGGCTTGCGTGTAGGCGGAGTTCTCCCACGGGTTGAAGATGGCGCCGGTCACGTCGTCGATGAGCGCGTCAAATACCAGCTTGGTGTCGCCGGGGCGCGGGTGGCGGGGGTAGATGTCGGGCACGACGTGCAGCAGGTGGGCGGCGTAGTACACCCGGGCTTTGAACTCGGCAATCTGCACCGGATGCAGCGGACGGTGGGCATCCGCATACACTTTGCGCATGGCTTGCCCCACCAGCCCGATGTCCACCAAGCACGCCACCAGCACCGCCTTGTCGAGCTTGATGCTGAAGACCAGAGTGTTCAAATCATCGTCGTACTCGAAGGGCGTGAAGTCTTCGGCGGAGTCGGCTTCGAGCACGAACACCGAGCCGGGCACGAAATCGGCGTATTCGGTGGGGACGCGCAGGCCTTGCAGCAGTTGAAAAAACGCTTGAAACCGACGAACCAAGGCCGCGTTTTCCGCCAGTGGGTACTTGGGCTTTATCAACGGCTCAAACTCGTTCAGCAGCTCGGTAATGAAGATGCCGTAGAACATCTTGCCCAGCCAGAGAAACAAGGTATCGTCGCCGAGGGCGCGCAGGGCCGCCGGGCCTTGCGCAGCGGCGGCAGCCACCTGGCTTTCCACCTCCTCGATGCGCTGGCGAACCGCGGCGCTGGCGGGCAGGCGCAAGTCCCGGAACGTGACGGTGCGCTGGTCGAGCAGCTGAATGGGGCGCTCGGCGAGGTGGTAGCGGGCTTGCAGCCAGTCGGCAAACACGGGAATGGTTTCCTCGGGCCCCACGGGCTGGCCGCTGAGAAAGCAGGTGCGGGGGCCGAACTGCATGCCATCGAACGGGTCGTAGGGAATGAGGTCGGCGGGGGTGAACTGGGACATAAAACAATAGCGCGAACGTTGGGGACGCGTTGCCAGCAGGCTGCCAGATGGTTTCTGGGCAGCGTGGAGACGCGCACCACAAAGTTCGCGCTACAATGGTTACGGAACCGAAGCCGCGGAAACTATCGCGACAGGGTGTTGCCGGCCTTGATGAGCAGCTTGCTCAGGTTGGTGAGTGGCCCCTGGTAGTCGCCGTTGGCGTCTTCGGCCACTTTAGCGGTTTCGGCGCCCAGGGTGGCCAGAATTTCGGCGATGTCGTGCGCTGGCGTCTTGTCGTCGGCCAGCAGCTCGCTGAGCTGCGTGAGCCCCTGCCGGATTTTGGCGAGGCCGGGGCGCTCGCTGGCGGCCAGCACGGCTTCCCAACGCTCGATTTCAACGCGGCCCTGGGGGCCCGAGTTGGTGGGCGTGCTGGCCGTGAGAAAGGTAATGGTGTCGTCGAGCAGCGCGGTGTTTTGTTGGTCGCTCACGGCCAAGGGCACTTCGGGAATGACGGGCGTTTGCGGAGTGGGGGCGGTGGAATCCATGAGAACAGGAAATGAGAAAGGTGCAAGGGGCTATACTAGGGCCGAGACTAAAAAGTTAGCTTGAGCGGGCCGCCAACTTGTGCGAGCCGGTGCCGCCTCGTTGCGCCGGGTTACCTTTCGGGCAAGGCTTGATTAAACGGCATCCACTCCACCAACCGCACTTACTCCATGAAGATGTTGCTGAAACCTTTGTTTGTGATGGCTGCAATAGCCTTGAGCACCACCGCTTGCACCGAAACCGAGCGGAAAAACGCCGAAGCAAACGCCGACCGCGCAGGGGACCGCACCAAGGCCGAGTTGGAACGAACCGGCGAAAAAATGGACGCGGCCAGCGACAAGCTGGACGCGAAAATGGAAGCCGCAGGCCGAAAATTAGACACCAAAATGGACGCGGCCGGCGAGAAAATGGACGCCAAAATGGCCGAAGCAGATGCCAAGCTGGAAGCCGCCGGCCACAAGCTGGAAGCCAAAATGAAACGGCTGGGCGACGACGCCGACCGTTCGGCCACTCAAGCCAAGGAAAACGTGAAAGAAGCCAACCGCGACTAAGCATTCCCTGGCCTCCTGCCAATGCAAAAAAGCCCGTGCTGGTGATGCACGGGCTTTTTTGTGTCTTTACAGTTCGGCTACTTCCAGCAGCACGTCGTAATACGGCCGGCCAAACATGCGGGCCCGCAGCCAGGCGAAGAAGCTCATGGCCTGCAAGTCTTCGCGCTCCGAGGGCAAGAAGGCGGGAAATTGGTCGACGCGGGCGGCAAAGCTGGGCCGGCGGGCCAGTGCGGGGTCGTTGATGAGCCCGTGCACCAAGTCAAGGTAGCTGAGCACAAACTGGTACGGGCCGCCGGCGGGCACCGCCTCTCCCGTGGCGCTCTCCGACGCCGGCACGGCCGGAAACCGCTCAAACAAGCTGCGTTCAATGGCCTTGAGGCGCCCAAGGGCAATGTCTTCGTGCCCCATTTCCAGCTGAATCAGCATTTCGCCCATGTTCTTTTTCAGCAGCCATTCCAGCCCGATGTTCTCTTCCAGCCAGTGGTCGGTGCGGCCCAGGCGAAGCAAGGTGTGGTTGGCCTTGCTGAAGTTGCCTTCGGCGAAGTAGTGAAACACCAGCTGGAGGCGGCCGGTCAGCTCGTCCATCACCGGCAGCGCGGGGGTGGCTTTCAGGGCCTGTTCCAGCAAGGCAATGCTTTCGGTGTTGCGGCGCATAAACGCCAGGTTGGCGGCCAGCAGAAACGTGAAACGGGGGCTGAATTCTGTGAATTTGCGGCCGGCGGTGTCTTGCACCAAGGTCCGGCCCTGCTCCAGATAAGCCACCGACTCGGCAAAGCGACGGGACCGGTACAGGGCGTGGGCCAGCATGTAGAGCAGCCGCAGCTGGTAGCTGCGCTGGGCCGGCGCAAAGCCGTGGCGCCGCTCCATGAGCCGGTAGCAGCGCTCCACGAACACGGCGAACGAGGCAAAATCCCGGCGCACGAGCATGGCGCTCCGGGCAATGGACATGAGCCGGCACAGCAGCGACGGCGACCGGGCAAAGGCTTCCTGCAAGTCGTATTCCACCAAAATGTCCTGCATCAGCGTGTCGAGTGGGGCGCCCGCGCGGCCTTTTTTGCGGGCTTCGCCCAGGCGCTGGCGCAGCAGGCTGTCGGCAATGTTGGCCCGCTCCTCCTCGTCGGCAGCTTTCTTGTTGACGTGGCGCCGGGCAATGATTTCGGCCAGCGGCTCGGCGTGCGGCGAGTTGGCGTACTGAATCTGCAGGTTGTACACCGCGTTCAGGGGCTCGTACTGCTCGTTGTCGCGGGCGAGTTTTTCGGCCTTGCGCAGGGTGCTCCACGCCAGGCGCGGAATGCCGGCTTCGAAGAGGTACTGCGCCAGGGTGAGCTGCCCGCGCACCGAAGCCGCGGCCGTGGTGTCGAGCTGGCGCTGGCGCAGCAGGAGGTAGTCGGTGAGGTGGCGAAGCAGGCGTTTGCGCAGCGCGTAGTAGGCCACGGGGTTGGCTTCGTCGGGGTAGAGCTTGGCAATGAGCTGCACCCCGGTCAGTTCCTTGGGCTGCACCAGCAGCTCGTACAGGCGCGAGTCTTGCCGGCCGCCGGCCTTGCGGCGCTGGCGCTGAATGAAGACGCCGAAGTCGCGTCGTTCGTCGGCATTTAAAGTTAAAAGCGTGGTGCGCAGGTCATCCATGCAGCCAAATTACGGCGCTGGTACCGGCTGCACCACGCACGCGGGCAGCGGTTTTAAAGTTTATATACGGTTTTTCGTGCCAGGGACTGAGCGGGAGCTTTGTGGTTCGCGCTGCAGCGCGGCCGTGCCCGAAACCGCTCCGGTAGCCTGAGCTGAAGTTGTTTCTTCTTTGTCGCAGCCGGGGTCTTTGCGGGCAGGAAGCTTGGACTTGCCGGCGTGGCCCGAAGCCCAAAAGCGGGTTACCTTTTTCTGTTCGCTTGATTAAAGACGATTCCAAACCATCTTTTCTTTCCAACGTCATGAAAACCTCCTTCAAAACCCTGCTCGTGCTGGCCGCCTTTGGTGCTTTTGCCACCGCTTCCTGCTCTGAGAAAAAAGCGGAAGACGCCGCTACCACCACCGAAAACGCCGCCTCGGATGCCGGCAACGCCATGGACAGCGCCGTGGACAGCGCCAAAGCCGACATGGCCCGCGAACCCGGCGACACCGCCATGGTGCAAAACCAGCCCGCCGACAACGTGGTGGAAGAAACGCCGGCTACGCCGCAGAAGTAAATTTCACCACTCCTTGGTGCAAGAGCCCCGCTGCCACCGTAGCGGGGCTTTTTGTTGCTCCACCGTTCCTACCGCACCCACCTCATCAATATCCTTTACTCAATATTTATTATTTTGTCGTTCAAGAGGTTAGGCGTTTGTTTCAGGGTTTTATAAAGTCGAATAATATGCAAAATGCGCTGGCTTTCAGCCTCATATCTGGTCACCTTTATGCATGGTTTCACTTCAACCCTGCTCCGCCATGCGTGCTTTTTTACTTTTTGTACTGGTCCTTGTAACAGGCGCTGCCCACGCCCAAGACACGCTCACCAAGCGCAACGGCGACGAGCTGTTGGTGAAGGTGGTGGAAATCACCCCCGCCGAGGTAAAATTCCGCCGCGCCGACAATCCCGACGGTCCGCTCATCAGCGTGTGGCGGTCCGATGTGTTCATGATTCGCTACGCCAACGGCACAAAAGAGGTAATCAACGCCTCGTTGGCGCCCCGGGCCGTTGCGCCCGCCGCCGGTCCTGCGGTGTCGGCCCCGGCCGTACGCGCCGCCTTCCCGCCCGACGTGCCCACGGTGAGCAACCAGTCCCCCACCGATGCCATTCTCGACGAGCCCATTCGCCTGGATGGGCCCCGCATTGGCCTCACCTTGCTGTCGCGCGGGGTGGTGAACAAGGCCAAATCGGAGAACATCGACGTCAATCCCGTCATCACGCAGTTTGGCTGGCAGTTTGAAAGCCGCCTGTTTCGGCTGCCCAATGGCGTGAGCGGCCTGGTGGAGCTGGTGCCGCTGGTGGGCGGGCTCGACCAAGGCCTGTTCCTGCCCAGCATCAGCGGGCTGCTGGGCATGCGCGGGGCCAAAGGCTTCGAGTTTGGCGTCGGCCCGAACGTGACGCCGCTGGGCGCGAGCATCGTGCTGGCCATGGGCACGTCCATTCAGTCCAACGGCGTCAACTTCCCCATCAACCTGGCGGTGGTGCCCAGCAAGGAAGGGACGCGCGTGAGCTTGCTGGTGGGCTTCAATGCCCGCCACCGGTAAGGCAGGCGTCTGGTTGGCGCCGGTGGCCACTCCGGAGGGTTTGCCAGGGGCAGGTCGGTGTACAACATTCCGGCATTCCGCTGCCGGAACCAACGCGGCCGTAAGCAGAGCCGTACAAGCTCAACAATTTCGCCCCTTCCCGCCCACATTTCCTTTCCTTTTCATTTAAACATCCCCGTCATGGACCTCAATCAGAATAACCTGAACGACCAAACCGAGCTGAAAGCTCGCGGCAATTGGAACGAGCTCAAGGGCGAAGCCAAGCAGAAGTGGGGCAACCTCACCGACGACGACCTCACCTACGAAGACGGCAAGCAAGACGAGTGGTTTGGCCGGCTGCAAGAAAAAACCGGCCACGCCGTAGACGACATCAAGAACTGGTTCAACCGGACGTTCTAGTCCGCTGCATCACCGCTGAAGCGCTGCGCCCCTTCCAATCCACACGCAGCACTTCGCACGAAAAGCCCTTTCTGTTCTCAGAAAGGGCTTTTTTGATGCTTATAAAGTCAGCAGCTCAACCTTGAAGCGTGGGACACGCGTAAGGAAACCTTTCTCATTCCATCCCAGCTTCCTCGCCATGTCCGCTGCCGACACTTTGCTATCCGCTGTTCCCCGCTCGCCCTCGTCCGGCATAAAAACCCTGGCCCGGCTGGGCTTTGCGGCCATCGGGGTGGTGTATTTGCTCATGGGAATACTGGCCCTGCTGGCTGCGGCCGGCCAGCGCCAAGGCGCCCGCGCCGACCAAAAAGAAGCCGTGCAGCACTTGCAGGACGTGCCTGGGGGCAGCGTGCTGCTGGGCTACATCATCTGGCGTTTCACCCAAGCCATTCGCGACACCGAGCAGAAAGGCAGCGGTGCCAAAGGCGTGGGCACGCGCATCTGGTACGTGTGCAGCGGGCTGTTTTACAGCGGGCTGGCGCTGTACGCGGGCCGCCTTGCGTTCAACGGCCAGGCCGAAAAAGGCGGCGACGCCCCGCAAACCCTTACGGCCAAGGTGCTGAGCTGGCCCGGCGGCCATTGGCTGATATTGCTGGCCGGGGTGGTTATCATTGGCATTGGCCTGTTTCAAATTTACCGCGCCTTCTCCGGTCGCCTCAAGTCCGAAGTCGACGCCTCCGAGCTCACGGCCAATCAACAGCGCCTCGTGTACCGCGCGGCGCAGATAGGCGTGTCGGCCCGCGGCGTGGTCGTCGCCATCATTGGCTACTTCTTTGTGCAGGCCGGGCAGCAGTCGCGTGCCGGCGCCGTGGGCAGCACCGACGAAGCCTTTGACTTTCTGGCCGCCATGGGGCCGATTGCGCTGGGTGCGGTGGCCCTCGGGCTGATTGCCTACGGTGTTTACTCGTTGGTGCAGGCCAAGTACCCCATCCTGCGAGGAATTTAGGTCAATCAGCCGGGTTTACACGTCGTCGAACACGTCGGCCCATTCTATAGCCAAGCCGGGCAGCGTGGCTGACAGCATGGGGCCGGCGGCCGCGTACTCTGCGGCCACTTGGTAGCGGCCAGCGGCGTCGAGCACGTAAGCCGTCACCGATTGTAAGCCGGGGGCTACAATCCAGTACTCGCGCACGCCACTCTCCTCGTATAGGTCGAATTTGGTACGAGTGTCATGAGCTAGATTGCCGGGCGAGAGGATTTCGATAATCCAGTCGGGGGCACCCACACAGCCACGGGCGTCGATTTTAGCGAGGTCACACACCACGCAAACATCGGGCTGCACCACTGTTTGAATTTGGGCGTCGCCGTTGCCATTGCTGCGCATCAGGCGCACGTCGAACGGTGCCGGATACACTCGGCAGGCTTTGCCTTTCAGAAAAGGGTAGATTCCTCCCACAAAAGCGGCGGCACATTGCTGGTGAACAGGACTTGGCCCAGCCATATGCCGCAGCACTTTGCCCCGTATCAGTTCCACGTATTCCTCAAACTTCCAGGTCAGGTAGTCGGCGTAGGTGTAAGAGCCGTTGGGGTCGAGCTGCGAGAGTTGAGTGATGGGCGTCATGGCGAAGAGCAGTAGTGTGAATAAAGATAACGCGGGAGGCTCAGGCGTTGACCCTTTCGGCCACGTAGTCGGCCAAGTACTGGTAGCGGGGCATCAACGCGCCGCCTTTGGCAATGGTAGCGCGGGCTATGACGCCGTCGCCGTCGCCGCCAAGCAGGTGGGGCAGCACCTTGTCGAGGAGCTGGCGGCCGAAGTCCCGGCTGGCGTTGCGCGGCAGCTCGCAGGGCAGGTTGTCCACGGCCATCACCGTGATGTTGCCCGGCTGCGAGTAAGGCGCTTCCAGCTCGCCGGTTTGCGGGTTGTAGTCAAAGGCCGGGGCCGCGATGGTGCTGCTGCGCTTGGTGGTGGGCACCGAGCCGTTGACGTCGCAGGTAACATCGGCAATGGTATTGATGCGAAAATTGGCCCGCCGGGTATCGGCTTCCGTAAAGAGCAAGGGCGCGGCCGGGTGCCAGTAGGCACAGGCAATGAGCAAGTCGGTGACCGGCAAAAACAAGTCAA
This sequence comes from Hymenobacter sp., assembly GCA_036387695.1. Lineage (GTDB taxonomy): Bacteria > Bacteroidota > Bacteroidia > Cytophagales > Hymenobacteraceae > Hymenobacter. Next base: position 7,726 of record DASVTG010000680.1, read on the forward strand.
AGGTTGACTCGTATTCGTGCGGGTTGCGGTGAAAATCGGCCGTGTCCCACACGCGGCCGTCGCGCCGGCGGTTGTAGTCCGAGCTGCGCAGCTGCGCGTACACGGGCTCGTTGAAGGTCAGATACAGGTAGTCGTACACGCTCACTTTGCGAATGCCCATGCGGTTGAGCACCTCCAGGGCGCCCTGCGCCACCCGGCCCGACCCCGTGACCACCATTTTGATGGCCGGCAGCTTCCTTACTTTGAAAAACTCCTCCTGCATGTCGTCCATGTCCAGGCACTCGTGGGCCGGTTTCAGGTCGAACAGCTTGTGCTTGCGGCCGTACGTGAGCAGGCCGTTGTAGGCCCCCACAATGCCCGCGTAGCGCCCAAAGGCCACGATTCGCTCGCCGTCGGCATTGGTCAGCAGCTCATAGTCGATGAGGGTGATGTTTTTCTTGAGCACTTCCCGCAGCAGGTTGCGGTTGGCGGGCTGCTTCTTGACGGTGTGCGAGAAAAACAGGTAGGTTTTGTTGGGAATGAGCTGACTGACGGGCACTTCTTTCACGCCCATCAGCACGTCGCACTCGGCCAAGTCGTCGCTCACTTCCAGGCCCAGGTCCCGGTATTCCTGGTCGGTGTAGCTGCGCACGGGGCTGCTTTGCACCACCAAGCGCAAGTTGGGGAAGGTGCTCAGGGCCTCCACGCATTTCTTGGGCGTGAGGGGCACGCGCTTATCGGGCGGCGTTTTGCCTTCGCAAATGAGGGCTACGGTTAAGGACATGAGCGGGTGGGAATGGGCGGAAACTGGAAGCAGGACGAGCTTGTTGCAGGTCAAAATTACGGCTTTGGCGTCAGTATGCCGGGCCTTTTCGGGCGTACCTTTGTTATGGTATCTGAACCTGAAAATCAACACGTCAAACCCGCCTTACCCCCATTATTTCCCGCTTTTATGACGCTGAAACCCCAGCTTGCCGACGTTTTTGAAGACCGCCACAATGCGCCCGGGGCCGACGAGCAGGCGGCCATGCTCCGCGCCATTGGCGTGGCCAGCATCGAGCAGCTCATCGACGAAACCGTGCCGCCGGCCATCCGCCT
>DASVTG010000681.1:0-6153 GCA_036387695.1 Hymenobacter sp.
CTATTGGTGCGCCGGTAAGCTTTCGCAACCCGTTTGAGGAGCGCGACCCGGACGAAGTATGGAAAGAACTGTTGGCTGAACCATTGAAGCCCATCAGCCGGGAAGAAGCCATGAGGCGCATGATAGAGGCTGATAAAAAGCGTAGAACCAAAGGATAAATTTTCTGAAAAACAGCCCCACCCGGCTGCTTTTTTCATGCCCGCGCTACACCAGCGCGCCGCACCCAATCCCCGTCGAGTGGCCCACGCCCACTTCCCAGGCAAACTGAATCTGCTCGCCCGAACCGGATACCAGCACCGGGCAGATGCTGCCGCGGCACTGCACCTGCTTGTAGCGGAAGAGCTTGGTTTTAGCGGTGGCGATGAAGGCGGGGTCGAAGCGCACGGCGGCGCCGGTGTCGTCGCGGCCGGCCTGGCGGAGCTTCCGGCGCAGGATGGCGGTGAGCAGCTCGTCGGCCAGGGGGTGGCCGGGAAGCAGATGGTCGGCAGGCGTGCCGAGCTGGGCCGCAGGAGCGAGGTGCTTGATGAAGACCGGGCTGGCCACGCGGAAAAGCTGCTCGCCGGCTTCAAAAGCGGGCGAAGCTTGCATGCGGGCATCGCGCACCCGCAGGCCCAGGCCGATTGCGGGCTCGCGGATGACTCCGCTGACAAGTTGATGAATCAAGTCCGTGCCCGGCGCCGAAATAAACCAATTGGCCCCTTCGCCGAAACGGATGCCGCCGCGCCCGGCCCGGCCGCCATGCAGCCAGGCCAGGGAATAAAGAGAAAGGCCATCGTGGCGGGCCGGGTCGTGCCCCAGCCAGCGGTTGAACGCGCCGACGAGCGTGGGCAGGTAATCGAAAGGAACCTGCTGCGAGGCTTCCAGGTAAAGCTGTAAACGCATAGAGCCCGGCAGGAGGATGGATGGTAGAGTTCCTAAACCGGTAGTCAAACGTAGCTAACTATATTGGCATTTCAATAGGTAAACCCCATGATTGCTAAAATATTTTTGGAGTAAGCATTATATGCCATGGACTAATTCGCGGCCGATACTTGCGAAATGCCAATAAAATTAGTGTTGGCGGCTGCAAATTCCGGGTACAGGCTCACCAATACCTTTTCGGGCGTCATGGGGGCCGAGAAGGGGAGGGCCGTGCGAGGTTGGAAGGCCCGCACGGCATCGCGCAGGGCGAAATAGGTGCCGATGCCGTACATCAGCGGCGGCTCGCCCACGGCCTTGGAGCGCAGGATGGCCTTGGGGTGGCCGGGCGTGTCGAGGAAATGCACGTCGAGCACCTTGGGGGCCGCGTAAATGTCCGGGATTTTGTAGCTGTTGAGCGAGTTGCTCAGCAGGCGCCCTTCCGCGTTGTAGGCAATTTCCTCCATCGTCATCCAGCCAATGCCTTGCACCGCGCCGCCTTCAATCTGGCCGCGGTCGATGATTTCGTTGAAGCTCTGGCCGAAATCGTGGGCAATGCGCAGGGCGTCTACGGTGTAGGTGCCGCGCAGGCAATCAACGGTGACGGTGGTGAAAGCCGTGCCGTAGACGTGGTAAGCAAACGGGTGGCCCTGGTTGGTGGTGGGGTCAAAATGAAGGTCGGGCGTGGCGTAGTGCGCGTTTTCGGTCAGGCACACACGTTTCCAGAAAGCGGAGGACACCAGCTTCTCCCAATTGGTGTCGGCCGGGATGCCGGCGGCCAGCACTTCTTCGTTGCGAATTTCCAGGCCCTCATAGTTCAGCGTGTACTCCATTTCGGCGTGGCGCAGGAGCCGCTCGCGCAGGGCGGCGCAGGCCATTTCGGTGGCTTTGCCGTTGAGGTCGGCGGTGGCGCTGGCAGCGCTGGGGGAGGTGTTGGCCACGCGGGTGGTGTTGGTGCTTTCCACCTTCACGCGGCTCACCGAAATGCCCAGGGTGCGGGCGGCCACGTGGGCAATTTTGGTGTTCACGCCCTGGCCCATTTCCACCGCGCCGGTGCTCACGCCCACCGAGCCATCGGAGTAGATGTGCACCAGCGCGCGGGCCTGGTTCATGGGCGTTTTGGTGAAGGAAATGCCGAAGCAGATGGGCATCACGGCAAAGCCTTTCTTGACCAGCTTGTTTTGCCGGTTGAACTGCTCCACCTCGGCCCGCAAACCGGCCAGGTTGTACTGCTGGGCGGCCGTGTCCCAGGCCTGTTCGGCGTGGCACATTTCGGCCGGTTGGCGGTAGGAGAAAAGGTCGCCTTCGCGCAGCAGGTTTCGGCGCTGAATCTCACAGGCGGCCGCCCCCAGTTCCTCGGCTGCTTTGGCAATGGCCGACTCAATCACGAACATGCCCTGCGGCCCGCCAAAGCCCCGGAAGGCCGTGTTGGGCGGCAAATTGGTGCGGCAGATGTAGGCCGTGGCCGTCACGTTCGGGACAAAATAGGAGTTGGTGGCGTGAAACAGCGTGCGCTCCATCACGGCCGGGGAGAGGTCGGCCGCCGCGCCGGCGTTCTGGTAGAACGTGACTTCGTAGGCTACGATTTTAAGGTTCTCATCCAAGCCGATTTTGAAATCGGACGAGTAGGGGTGGCGCTTGCCGGTCATGCGCATGTCGGCCATGCGGTCGAGCACCAGCTTCACCGGCTTTTTCGCGCAGAACGTACCTAGCGCGGCCAATGCTCCCCAAGGAGTAGCTTGGTCTTCTTTGCCTCCAAAACCGCCACCGAGGCGCGTTACGTCCACTTCCACCTGGTGCATGCCCAGCCCCAGCACGTGCGCCGTGTGGCGCTGCACGGCCGTGGGGCCCTGCGTGGAAGAGATGATGCGCACGCCGCCCATTTCCGTCGGGAAGGCATAAGCTCCCTGCGTTTCGATGTACAAATGCTCCTGCCCGCCGCTCTCGGCCGCGCCCTCAAACACGTGCGCACACGAAGCCCAGGCCGCTGCGGAATCGCCGATTTTGAAGGTGCGCGGCGGCACAATTAGCTCGCCCTGCGCAGCCGCTACCCGCGGGTCGGTGATGATGGGCAGCGGTTCAATCTTGACCTTAATCAGCTTGAGTGCGGCGTGGGCTTGGTGCTCGGTGCGGGCCAGCACCAGTGCCACCGGCTGGCCCCGAAAGTGCACGTGGCCCTGGGCCAGCAGCGGCTCATCGGGTACGATGCCACCGATTTGGTTGTGGCCCGGGATGTCCTCGGCCGTCAGAATGCGGGCCACGCCCGGGGCCGCCAGCGCTGCGCTCAGGTCCAGGCTCAGCAGTTTGCCGTGGGCCAGGGGCGACTCAAATACGGCCGCGTACAGCGTGCCTTGCTGCGTGGGCACGTCGTCGAGGTACTGCGATTCGCCGCGCACATGGCGCTGAGGGTCGAGGTGATTCATGGTCCTGAATAATCAAACTTTAGCGGGCTGGAATGACCGGAAACCCCTTTTTCCACCTCCGCTCCTGTGGGTTCCACATCAAATAAGGACCGTCCAGGCCCTGTACAAATGTCAACTCGTAGACAGTATTGCTGAGTTTATGGTATTCGGGATAAGCTTTCTCCAATTCTTCGCCGGTGAACCCTACCTGCTTCAACTGCGGCCAATTGCCGGTATTAGGTAAGGAATGGTACTGCTGGTAGTAGCTATTTAACTGCTGATTCAAGATGTTCCCTCGGTTAATGTCCTCTTGTCGAGTGAATGAAAGCGGTAAAAACCACCAGGTCACTCCCGCAACCGAAGCAATACTTAACCCTATTTTGATGCCAGCTTTGAAAATCGAAGAATTCATGAAAGCATTTCGGTAGAAAGCTCGCAGCAAGCGTTGGTTAAAATATCAATTCACCCACTTCCAACTCCGGCGCAAACCGCAGGAAATGCGCCAGCAGCAGCTGCCGCAACAGCAGCCGCTTGTAGTCCGCCGTCCCGCGCACATCCGAAATGGGGCTGATTTCCAACTGCATCACCTTGTTGGCCGTGGCCACGGTTTCAGCCGATAACTCGCGGCCCACCAGAAACTCGCTGGTGCGGGCCAGGTACAGCGGCACTGGGCCGACGCCACCGGCCGAAACGCGCGCGGCTTGAATGAAACCGTTTTCTACCCGCAGCCAAGCCGCAGAATTCACGCTGGCAATGTCCAGGTGCGTGCGCTTCGAGACCTTCTCAAAATTGAAGAAGTCGCCCGGCAGGGGAGTAGGGAAGCTGATTTCGGTTACTTGCTCGTCGGGCGTTTTTGCCAGCTTCTTGTAGCCCAGATAGAGGTTTGGCAGGGCCAGCTCACGGGTAGCGCCGGCGGGGTCCGTTAGCGTGATGAACGCGCCCAGCGCCAGGAACAGGATGGTTAAATCCCCAATCGGCGAGCCGTTGATGAAGTTGCCGGCCACGGTGCCCATGTTGCGGATGGGCGTGCTCGACACCAGCTTCAAGTACTGCGGCAGTTGGGGCAGCAAGCCCCGCATCAACTCCGATTCCAGCAAATGGCTGGCCGTGGTGGCGGCCCCCAGCACCACGCGCCCCGCTGGCTCCTGGCGGATGCCGCGCCGGCCGGTTTGGTCGAATATGAGGCGCACGGGCTGCTCGCGCAACTCCACTAAGCGCTGCACCAGCAGGTCGGTGCCACCGCCCAAGAGTGGGTGAGCGAATGAGTGACTGATTGAATGCCCATGGCCGTTTTGGCTTTGGGCGTGCCCGCTGGGCGAGGCCGAAACGGCAGCGCTGTCGGCGGCAGGGGCCGTAACGAGGGCGGCTGCCTGGGTGGCGGGCGAAACCTCAGCGGCGCGCAGCTTGGCCAGCTTGGCGGGTATTTCCGCAAAATATTCCGGCACAAACTGTTTCTCACTGAGCCAGGACAACGCATTTTGCGCGGGCCGGCCGGCTAGCTGCGCCGTCAGGGTGGCGGCGGCGCGCTCCAGGGATTTGTAGCCCGTGCAGCGGCAAATGTTGCCGTCGATGGCCGCCACGGTGCTTTGCTCGGTGGCCGGCCGCTGGCTCAGGCTGTGGCCCGTGAGCGACATCACAAACCCCACCGTGCAGAAACCGCACTGCGAGCCGCCCTCGTCCACAATGGCCTGCTGCACGGGCGTGAGCTGCCCGCTGGCGGCGTTGATGCCCTCCACGGTTACCACGTGCTTGCCGTGCGCGTTGCCCAGCGGGGCGAGGCAGCTGGTCATGCTTTGGTAGTTTACGGTCTGGCCATCGGCCGCCAGCTCGCCCACCAGCACGGTGCAGGCGCCGCAGTCGCCCTCGCGGCAGCCAATTTTGGTGCCCTTCAGGTGCTCGTGGTAGCGCACGAAATCGAGCAGCGTGCTGGCCGGTGGCTCAGCGGTGCGAACGGGCTGGTCGTTGAGGTAGAATTTTATCATTAGTGTTTGGCTAGGTCCGCCGCGGAACAGAGAGTCAGTAAATTAAGCCAAAAAGTGTTTTATATAAGGCCAATCCAATACAACGCCGTACTTTGGGGCTACATAAGTGCCGCTACGCCGGGCGCATTTGCAGCAAACTTTGTTTGCTATAGCGACGTTACTTCGACGACCTCTTTTTTGCTTCCACACATGAGCTTTGCCGCCAATCCATATAAGCAATTGCAGGTGCAAGGACGCACTTCCTATCGTCCCGAAGACATCAACGAGTACGGAGTAGAGCGTTTTTTGCAAGAGCAAGAAGCGCGGGGTTCGTTACCTGCTCCTGGCTTTGTTTTCACAGCAGAGGAGAATCGTCTGATGGATATAATTCTGGCCGAAGAACGCGGCGCGGCGGATGCTGCTTGACACAACATTAGTTATCAAGTTCGTTCGGGAGAATAGGCCTTTGCCTGCCCGCACCTTGTTATCGGTGGTCGTAGCGGCAGAGTTAGAAGTCTTCGCGTTAAGGGCCAAATGGCTCGAACAAAAGCGGCGCTATTTGCAGAATATGCGGGCGCGTTTTCCGCCCATTGAGATTACCGATGCCTTAATACCGGCTTATGCTCACTTGGACGCTTACAGCCAAGGTCATTTGCCGGCCCAGCCTTTGCCTCCTCCACTGACGGCCCGTAACATGGGCAAAAACGACCTTTGGATTGCGGCCACGGCTCTTTATTTTGATACCGAACTGCACACAGCAGATAATGATTTTGACCACTTAATTCCGGTTGGCCTAAAACTCGTGAAGCAATAAGCATTAGCTGCTTCAGCGTACGGTGCCGGAGCCAGCTGAACCCATTGGGCAGCGCAGATGCAACTTGAGCCTGCTGCCA
>DASVTG010000682.1:0-5286 GCA_036387695.1 Hymenobacter sp.
GCTAGTTGTATGGTCCCGAAGGATGGTGGGTAGGGTCTCGCTGAAAGATACTAGGATTATTTCGCCATTCGGCGCAAATGAATTCGTACGGCGTGAGGCCTTTCAACCGCTTAAGGCGTTTGGCAAAATTATAGGCCTGTAAAAAGGTCTGTAAGTGCGTGTTAAGCTGGTCGGCCGTTTCGTAATGAAAGCGTTTAATCGTTGCTTCCTTAAGGGTGCGGTTCATCCGTTCCACCTGGCCGTTGGTCCAGGGGTGAGCGGGCTTGGTAAAGCGCTGCTCAATGCCCCACTCGTCGCAGAGCTGCCCCACCGGATGGCGACCTGCTTTTGGGTGATGCGGCAACGGACGAAACTCAATGCCGTTGTCAGTCAATAGCGTATGCACTTGATACGGAATCTGGCCCAAGACCCGCCGCAGAAAGTCGACGGCAATGGCCTGCGTGGCCTGCGGGTGCAACTCGGCAAAGGCCAGCTTGCTGGTGCGGTCAATGGCCACAAACAAGTAGTGTTTGCCTTCCTCGGTCTGCACCTCGGCGAAATCAAGGTGTAAATAGCCCAGGGCATACGCCTTGAACTTCGCTTTCTTGGCTTCCACCCCCTCGGCGTTGGTCGGCAACCGGCTGATACCGTGGCGTTGAAAACAGCGGTGCAACGCTGACCGACTCAGGGCAGGAATGGCTTCTTGCAGCGCGTAGAGGCAATCATCTAAGGGCAAGAGCGTCTGTTGGCGAAACAAGACGATGGCCGCTTCCTCGGCGGGCGTAAGCACGGTAGAGGCGGGTTTAGGCCCGCGCACGGCCTCTGCGGTGCTCGTGCGCTTGCGCCACTTGGCCACCGTTTTGGGGTCGATACCAAAGCGGGCCGCTAGCTTTTGTAGGCTTTCTGTACTTTGTTGGATAAAGCGCCGAGCTGCCGGCGTTGTGGTGGCGCAGCCATGTGGTAGTTTTCCCATAAACGTGCTTGAAAGGCAGACCCCAAAGCTACACCACTATCCTCCGGGACCATACACCTAGTCGCCTAAGTCAGGCTTTCCATTAGCCTTGCTCCCTTGGCGGTGCTTGGACGTTTGCGGGCCAGGCTGAGGTCATCGGTTGCCGTGTGTATGCCTGGGCCCAATCAGCGCAATATGCCTGCGCTGGCCGAAAAGCGTATCTTCGTTTCGCTTCATTCTGACGAACTTATGCGCCAACTCCTGCCCTTCTTTCTGCTGTTCGCCGCGCCGGCCTTGGCCCAAACCGCCGCTTCGCCGGTCATCGACCGGACGGACATGCCGGCACCTTCCAGCACGGCTCCCCTCGATACGTTGCGGCTGAGCATAGCCAGCCCCGTGCTGCCGGCTGCGGCTCCCGCGCTCAGCCAGAACGGCGCCAACCAGACGTGGAACTACAGCAGCCTCACGCCCCTCAACCAGCGCGTGGAGCAGTTCGTGCAAGTGAGTTCGCTGGCTCCCGTTTACGCGCTGACTTTTGGGGCGCTGCTTGGTGGCGTGAACCAGGCCACTGCGGCCTCGCCACAGCCATTGCCGCTGCCTTTGCCGGCCGGCTTTCCGGTCACGCTGACCGACACGTACCAGTTTTACAAGACGGCATCGGCCGGGGCCGCTACCCAGGATTTTCGCTCGGTGGGCTTTGGGGGCACGCTCGGGGGCACGGCCGTGCCGGTGACGTACGCCAGCCAAGCGCAGCAGGACGTCATCTACCGCTTTCCGCTCAGCTTTGCCAGCCTGGCCGATTCCAGCAATTCTTTTTTTGAAACGCCCGCCCTGCTCGCCCCGGTGGCCTACCTCAGCCAGAAGCGCAAGCGCGTGAACAAACCCGATGCCTGGGGCACCCTCATTACCCCGTTGGGCACCTTCAACACGGTGCGCGTGGTGAGCAAGCTAACGGACCACGACAGCGTGGCCTTTGGCGGCGCGCCGGGCGTGGGCTTCGACCTGCCCGTGACCCGCGAGTACAAGTGGCTCGCCAAACAAACCCACGTGCCCGTGCTCACCATCATCACCCAAGTCGTTGGTGGCCGCGAAACCGTAACCAACGTGCAATACCGCGACAGCTACCGCCGCCTGGGGCCCTTGGCGACGCGCGACGCCGCCACCAACGCAGCACTACGTGCTTACCCAAATCCCTCGGCGGTGGGCAGCAAGCTGGCCCTCACCGTGCCGGCCAGCCGCGCGCCACTCACCGTGTCGGCCACCGACCTGATGGGGAGGCTCCTTTTCCGCCGCAGTTTCAGCGGCTCCGGCAGCCTGCTACACCTCGGCGCCGATGCCTTTGGCAGCTTTCGCGGCGTGGCGCTGCTCACCGTGACCACCAGTGAGGGCACGGCCACGCGCCGGGTGGTGCGGGAGTAAGTTGGTTCCGGAACTGGGAACCCACACGGAAGTTGCCTCAACTTTATAAGCCGTATGCAATTGGTTACCCGGATGCATCGGGCAACTGGCGGCACCGTTGCAGCTTGCCATGGGCGTTAATTGCAATAATATGAGAAAAGAGCTTTTGCTCTTGCTGCTGGTGCTGCACGTGCCGGCCTGGGGCAGCCAGATTGTGGTGGGCCTCGCCTCAGACAACCTGGTCAGCTGGAGCGTGTGGGAAAGAAAAGGCAACGCGCTGAAGCACTACTTGCTGCTTTACAACAAGGGCCCGCAGCAGATGGAGGTAAAAATTAAGCTGCGGCGCTTTTCTTCGGATGGCAGCCAGTTTACAAACGTGCCAACAAACCAGACGTTTTTTCATGTGGCGGTGGGGGCCCGGCAGTTGGTCCGGCTCAAGTACCCCAAGAAACAGCTGGGGTTAGACTTCATGGAGTACTTCGAGAACGGGCAGAGCATCGGGCTGCTGCCGGCCAGCACCGACCGGCCCGGGAAGGCGGTGCTGAACAACCAATACCGCTTTTACACAAACCAGGGTGCAAATTCCGGGCAGATGGGCTATTGGCTGGCCTTCGAATCCATCGATGCTCCGCCCACGCGCCTTGTCCTCACGGCCGCGGACCCGTTTTATCCCGCCAGCGAAACCCTCAAAGAAGAATATTGCCTGGTAAAGCTGTACGCGGGCTTTAAAGCCGGCTATCCGCAGCCCGGCGTGCTGGATTCGCTCGTAACGGCGGGCGCCGGTGCTTCCATTGTCCGGCTGGACCTGGCCCACCCCAGCGCCCTGATGCCCGTGGGCGCCGACGTCGCCGCTCCCGGTTTTTCCACCTTTGGCGTCTGCGTTGAGCGCGTGGAAAACTACCTCTCCTACGACGAAGCCCGGCGGCTGGTGCCGCGCAAATCAATTGGCGGGCGCGTCGTTTTCATTCCCGTGTTTCCGGCAACACCGGGTAGCGGCCGGCGCTGAGCCAGCGTTTTCGGAAAAAATCGCACCGTTCTGCTGCCGTTTTCGTTTGCTACCCGTCGGCAATCGCTGCCGACGGGTTTTTTTACCAATACTTTCGCGGGGCACGGGCGCAACCACAACGGTGGAGACCCCTTCGCGCCCTCTCCTCAGCACTTTCATTTCCATTCAACATGGCAACTTCTTCCAATGGCAAAGCCGCGCCCAGCGGCGCCCACGCCAAAAAAGTGGGCAAGCCCGGCCCGGCCCTCGCGCCGGTAGAGCGCCTCACCCCCACCGCCGTGCCGGCCCACAAGCTGGTGCTGCGCACCCTGCGCCGCTCCGATTTTAAGGCGGTGAAGGAAATCATGGACAAGGTGTATTCCAACATGGAAGGCGCCTGGGCCGCCGACGAGTTCGCGGCCCTGCTTCGCAAGTTCCCCGACGGCCAGATTGGCATCGAGGACAACGGCCGCCTGATAGCCGCCGCCCTGGCCATCATCGTGGACTACAGCAAGTTTGGCGACCGCCATACCTACGCCAAAATCACGGGCCACGGCAAGTTCGACACCCACGACGACAACGGCGACACCCTCTACGGCGTCGACGTGTTCGTGGACCCCGAGTACCGCAGCCTGCGCCTGGGCCGCCGCCTCTACGACGCCCGCAAAGAGCTGTGCGAGAACCTGAACCTGCGCGCCATGGTGGCCGGCGGCCGCATTCCGGGCTACGCCGCCTACGCCAACGAAATGACCCCGGCCAAATACGTGGAGATGGTGCGCAACAAAGAGGTGGTCGACCCCATCCTCACCTTCCAGCTCTCCAACGAGTTTCACGTGCGCAAAATCATCCGCGGCTACTTGCCCTACGACTCCGAGTCGAAGGCCTTTGCCACGCTGCTGGAGTGGATTAACGTATACTACGAAGAGGAAGAAAAGCTCATCGGCAACACCAAGTCCAACGTGCGCATCGGCGTGGTGCAGTGGCAGATGCGCGCCACCCGCAGCCTGGAGGACCTGTTGCAGCAAATGGAGTTTTTCGTGGACACCGTGAGCGGGTACAAGGCCGACTGCGTGATGTTCCCGGAGTTTTTCAACGCCCCGCTCATGGCCCTCACCAACGAGGACTCGCCGGCCGTGGCCATCCGGGCCATGGCGGCGTTCACCGAGCCCATCAAGATGAAGATGATGGAGCTGGCCGTGAGCTACAACATCAACATCGTGGCCGGCTCGATGCCGGTGTACGAGGACGGCAAGCTGCACAACGTGGCCTACCTCTGCCGCCGCGACGGCACCGTGGACGAGCAGTACAAGCTGCACGTGACCCCCGACGAGGCCAGCTACTGGGGCATGCGCGGCGGCGACAAGCTCAAGTGCTTCGACACGGACTTCGGCAAAATCGGCATTTTGGTGTGCTACGACGTGGAATTCCCGGAGCTGGCCCGCATGCTGAGCGACGAAGGCGTGAAAATTCTCTTCGTGCCTTTCTGGACCGACACCAAGAACGCCTACCAGCGCGTGCGCATCTGCGCGCAGGCCCGGGCCATTGAGAACGAGTGCTACGTGGCCATCACCGGTTCGGTTGGCAACCTGCCGCGCGTCGAGAACATGGACATTCAGTACTCGCAGTCGGCCGTGTTTAGCCCCTCTGACTTCGCCTTCCCGCACGACGCCATCGTGGCCGAAGCCACGCCCAACACGGAAATGACCCTCATTGCCGACCTGGACCTGGACTTGCTGAAGGACCTGAACACCAGCGGCGCCGTGCGCAACCTGCGCGACCGCCGCAAAGACCTGTACACCCTGGGCTGGACCGTCAAAAAATCGGACCGCGACGACGAGCTCCTGGCCCAGGGCAACGAAGAGCGCCTGCCCCGCACCAGCCGCCGCAAGGCCGTGGCTGCGGGGTAATCCCCATTTGGCATGCCAAGAAAGAAGCGACCTAAACCGGTCGCTTCTTTTTTTGTGCCTTAAGG
>DASVTG010000683.1:0-1679 GCA_036387695.1 Hymenobacter sp.
AATGACGTCGAAGCGGGCCCCGTTGGTGCTGATGCCGTCAAACAGGTAGCGAAATAAGCTGTTGCTGAAGCCGTTGGAAATGTGCACGATGACCTTGCTGGTCGGGTTCACGGCTTTCACGGCGGCGTAGCCCTGGTCCAGGAGCTGGGCAAAATTGGCAAAGCCGCTGGCCGTGATGCGGCCCTCAGGCCAGAGCATGCCGTCGTTGGTTTCGTTGCCCACCTGCACCCACTCCGGCACAACGTTGTTGGCTTTCAGCTCGGTCAGTACCTCAAAGGTGTGGTCGTACACGGCGGTTTTCAGCTGCGCGAAGGTGTAGTCGCGCCAGGCCACGGGCTTGTTTTGCCGGCCGGGGTCGGCGAATTCGTCGCTGTAGTGGAAGTCTATCATGATGCGGTAGCCCAGGTTGCGCGCCCGGATGGCCTTGGCCACCACGTCGGCTTTGCCGTTCCAGCCACCCGCCGGGTTCACCCACACCCGCAGCCGGATGGCGTTCATGTTGTAGTCGCGCAGCAGCTGGAACAGGTCTTTTTGCACCCCCGCCTCGTTGTAGAACCGGTGGTTGGACTGCTCCATCTGGGTTATCCAGCTGATGTCGGCGCCTTTGGCAAAGGGCGCGGGCGTTTGGGCAGCGGCGCGGTGGGCCAGGCCGGTCAGCCAGCTGAAAGCCAGCAGCAAGAGTAACTTTTTCATCATGGGTTTTTCAGAAATGCCCGCGGCGCTACAGGCACGACGCACAAGCAGTTGGGGAAGTAAAATTTACGGAATTGCGACACAATTGATTTTGTAAAGCAGCAAACGCAGGAGCTGGCCCTCGGGCCAGCCCTTAGCGAACCGAAATTTTCAACGAAGCCGCCGCCACGCCATCCGCCGTGGCCACTACCTGCACCGTGCCTTTGCCGGCGCCGGTTTGCAGCAAGGACGTGGCAATGCCGGCTTCCGCCTTCACGGGGTTGTCGCCCACCAGCGCGGCATCGCCGGTGGCCGCGAAGCGGATGGCTGCGGTGGCCTCGGGCAGCACCGTGCCGTTGGCGTCCACCACGGCGGCGTACACGAACAGCACGTCGTGGGCGCTGGCGTCGCGGCCGCTGCGGTCGTAAGTCAGCTGCAAGTGGTGGGCCGCTCCGGGCGTGCGGCGCTGGGTGCTGGCGGCCGCTTTGCCGTTGCGGTAGGCCACGGCCTTCAGGGTGCCGGGCGCGAATGCCGGCACGGTGAACGTGAACGGCGGGTGCGCCAGCTGGTCGGAAAAGGCGTTTTTGTCGGGCTTCTGCCGCGCTACCGCTTTGCCGTTGAGTTGCAATTCCACCTCGTCGCAGTTGCTGTACACCACCACTTGCTTGCTGGACGTGGGCTGCCAATAGTTGGCGATGTACACCATGGGCTGGCCGAAGCCGTTGCGGTCGGCCACCGGCCCGTTTTGGCTCTGGTAGAAGTAGGTGGCGAACTTCGGCAGCCGAAAAATGTCGGCAATGCCCGACGACTCAATGTCGGGCGCGTAGCCGCGCTTGTAGTCAAACATCAGCCAGTTGGCATCGCCCACGGCCGGGCCGCGGAAGTTGTCGTTGTGCGCTTCCTGAAAGTTGAGCGCCTGCTGCAGCAGCGCCCGTTCGCCCTGCCCGCGCAGCTGGCGCGAAGTGCGCTCCGATTCCTTCAGGCCCGAGAAGGTGGTTTGGTTAAAG
>DASVTG010000684.1:0-4204 GCA_036387695.1 Hymenobacter sp.
CTTCGTGGCGCAGCAGCTTGGCGTAGCAGCGTTGCACCAGCGCTTCCGCGTCGGCATTGGCCCGTACCGTCACTTCGGGCAGTTGCACGGCGCTGGCTTTCAGCACCAACGGGGCGGGCAGGGCACCTGCTTGCGTGGCCATAATCACCATCCGCTCGTAGCCGATGCTGAGCACGGTGAGTTGCTGAGGCAGCACTCGTAGTTTCAGGCTGAACTCTCCTATTTCGTTGCTGGCCGTGCCGGTATCGCCGTCGGCCAGGGCAATGCTGGCGTAGGGCACGGGCTGCGGCCGCTCGTCCACGAGCCGACCAGTTACCACAATCTGCGCATGCCCAAGCCAGGGCATCAGCCGTATCGAACCCAGGACCAGTGTGCGCATGACCGAATATACCCGGGCCACGCATTTGCCACGAGTTACTCCGCCACTTTGTTCAGGCGCTGGGCCTGTTCGTCGCTCACGTGGCCGCGGTTCACCAAAAAGTGGCGCACGGTGCGGAAAGCTTCGGGGTCGAGGCCGGAGTTGGGGTGCTTGAGCGCCGCGTTCAGCAGCAATTCCTTGTCTTCTTCCACGTGCTTGCTCAGGCCGAGGAAGGCGGGCAGGTTGCTTTCCACCGAAAAGCGGAGGAAGCGAATTTCCGGGTTTTGGGGGTCCAGGCCCACGGCTTGCTCGAAGGTGCGGGCGGCGTCCTGCACGTAGGTCAGCTTGTTGAACATGGAAGCGTCGCGGGCGCGAATGGCTTCGGCCGCGGCTTTGTAGCCCAGCACCAACGCGTCGCGGTCCTTGTAGTCAGCCAGGAGCTTGTAGAACTTCTCGCCGGCGGCTTTGTCGGCGGCGGCTTGCTCGTAATGGCGGCGCAGGTTGGCGGGATGGTAAGGAGACGGCACGTTGGGGAGAGGAGAAGCAGCTAAAATGGGAAGCTTGTTGGAAGCCACAACCGTGGCAGCTCCCACACGGCCAAAGCCGGATTCTTCCCACCCGCTTGGGTGTAAACCGGCGGTTTCTGCCGAGGAACCGCTGGTTGCGATGCCAAAAACAAATAGCGCGCTGAGAATTTTCATATCGGCAAAATTACGGGCCTTGGAAACAACTTGTTTCCCTGTTTGCAAATCCCGTGCTCAAAAGCCTTAGATGCGCGACAGCCGATACCGAAAATAGGAGCCCAGCAACAGCAGAATTTTCGTGTTGTCGGGCACCCGCACCCGCTCGCCCAAAATCTTGGCGGCGGGCAACTTCTTTATCTTATAAAACAGCTTGAGGTAATAGACATAAGCCAGGTACACGCCCAGCTTAGCCGAGCGCGGCAGCTGCTGAATGCCCTCGTACGCCGCCTCAAAATCGGCCTTGATGTCGGCTTCAATCTCGCTCTTGGTGGCGTCGTTAAAACGTTGATAAATCACGCCCGGAAAATATACGCGGCCGCGCTCCTCGTAGTCCGACCGGATGTCGCGCAGGAAGTTCACCTTCTGGAAAGCCGCCCCTAGCCGGCGCGCCGGCGCGCGCAGCCGCTCAAACATGGCTTCGTCGCCGGCGCAAAAGATGCGCAGGCACATCAGGCCCACCACTTCGGCCGAGCCGTAAATGTATTCGTTGTACAGGCCGGGGTGATAGTTCTGGTCTTCCAAATCCAACGCCATGCTGTGCAAGAAGGCCTCAATGAATTCGCGGTCGATGCCGTACTGCCGCACCACGTGCTGAAAGGCGTGCAGCACCGGATTGAAACTCAGCCCGGAGTCCAAGGCCTCGTACGTTTGGCGCCGAAAATCGGCCAGCAGCGCGGCTTTGTCGTGGTTGTGGAACGTGTCGACTATTTCATCGGCCCAGCGCACAAAGCCATACACGGCGTACACGGGCAAGTGCAGCTTCTCGTCGAGCGTGCGAATGCCGAGCGTGAACGAGGTGCTGTAGCGCCCCGTGATGAGCTTGCTGCACGCCAGGCTGGTATCGGTGAAGAGTTTAACGTGGTCCATTCTTTTCAATTAATAATTAGTAATTAATAATTAGTAATTGAGGTTTGTCGTCGCGGCTGAAATTGAAGCCACAATTCTTAATTACTAATTATTAATTACTAATTCTCTTTAAGCACTTCTCCCGCCACCACCTGGCCCGAGATGAGCGAAGGCGGCACGCCGGGCCCTGGCACGGTAAGCTGGCCCGTGAAGTACAAATTACTGACTTTCTTACTCTTCAAAGTGGGCTTGAGGATGGCCGTTTGCTTGAGCGTGTTGGCCAAGCCGTAGGCGTTGCCTTTGAAGCTGTGGTAGTCGGCCACGAAGTCGCGGTGCGCGTAGCTGCGCTTGAACACCACCGCGTCGCGGATGGGGTGGCCGCAGTGGCGCTCTAGGCGGTCCATCAGCAGGCCGTAGTAGCGCTCGCGGGTGGCCTCGTCGTCGGCTAGGTTGGGCGCGACGGGGATGAGCAGGAACAGGTTTTCCTGGCCTTCGGGAGCCACGCTGGGGTCGGTTTTGCTCGGGACCGAGGCGTAGTACAGCGGCTTGGTGGGCCACTGCGGCTGCTCGTAAATCTCGCGGGCGTGCTGATTCAGGTCCTCGTCAAAGAAGAGGTTGTGGTGCCGGAGCTTGTCCAGCTTCCGGTTTACCCCGAGGTAGAACAGCAGCGACGACGGCGCCATGGTCCGCGAGTCCCAATACTTGGCGTCGTAGTGCCGGTGCTCGGGCTTGAGCACTTCCTGCTCGATGTGGTGGTAGTCGGCGCCGGCCACCACGGCGTCGGCGCCGAAAAAGCCACTAGCGGTGCGCACGCCGGTGCTACGCCCGTTCTCCACCACAATTTCGCGCACCTCCTCGTTGTAGGCAATCTCGACGCCTTGCTCTTGCGCGAGCCGCACCATGCCTTCCACAATTTTGTGCATCCCGCCTTTCGGGTACCACGTGCCCAGCGCCAAATCGGCGTAGTTCATGAGGGAGTACAGGGCCGGGGTGTTTTCGGAAGTGGCGCCCAGAAACAGAATGGGAAACTCCACCAATTCCAGCAGTCGGGGGTCCTTGAAAAAGCGCCGCACGTGCTTGTGCATGCTTTGCAGCACGTCCATGCGCACCATGTCCACGAGCAATTTGGGGTCGGCAAACTCGAATACCGAACGACTGGGCGCGTACACCAAGCGGTTGATGCCCACTTCGTATTTGTAGGCGGCCTGCTTCAGAAACTCATCCAGCCGGGCGGCGCTGCCGGGTTCGTAGCGTTCGAACAGGGCGCGTAGTTCGCTCATGCGGGCCGGGATGTCCACCGCTTCCGGGCCGCGAAATATCACTTGGTAGGACGGGTCCAGCCGTTCCAGTTCGTAATAATCGGCCACTTTTTTGCCAAAACGGGCGAAATACTTCTCGAACACGTCAGGCATCCAGTACCAGCTCGGGCCCATGTCAAAGGTGAAGCCCTGGGCACGAAACACGCGGGCGCGGCCGCCAGCGCCTTCGTTCTTTTCAAGAACCGTGACGCGCCAGCCTGCCTGGGCCAGCGTGGTGGCGGCCGCTAAGCCCGCAAATCCGGCCCCGATTACAATGGCGCGCTTCGGCGAACCCGCGGGCGCTGTGGTGGCAGCGCTGATGGCGGCGCTGACGGCAGTGGTAACGGCAGTGGCGGCGGTGGCAGCAGCAGAAGAGGACAAAGGCAGTAACAGACGTGATGGATGAAAAAGCGAAGAACGCTCAAAAAAGAACCGCCGGCCCCGCGCCGCGCAAGCAGCAACAAGGCCGGCGGCCAATGCGTTTACGGCAAACGTCTACTCTTCAACGGTTTCGCTGGCATCGGCCGCCGAGGCACCCACCGGGGCATACACCTGCAGGGCAGTCTTCAGCTCCTTACGGGCAATGTGAATGCGGTTTTTAACGGTACCAATCGGGATTTGCAGCTTTTCGGCAATCTCCATGTACTTGTAGCCGATGTAGTACATCATGAACGGCGTACGGTAGTCCGTGCCCAGCCCGGCAATGGCTTCGTTGATGTCGCGCACCACGAAGTCCGAGGTGGCGCCGTTGTGGGTGATGTAGTTCTGGTCGGTGTTGAAATACTGGAAATACTCCGTCGAATCGATGTTGGAGCTGCGCTTGGTAATCTTGTTGTAGTTGTTGATGAAGGTGTTGCGCATGATGGTGTACAACCACGCCTTCAAATTGGTACCGGCTTTAAACTTGTCTTTGTTGAGCAGGGCCTTGAGAAGGGTTTCCTGCACTAAATCCTTGGCGT
>DASVTG010000685.1:0-2568 GCA_036387695.1 Hymenobacter sp.
TTTTGCTCTGCAAAAACGAACGCCCGGTCGTAATGACCGGGCGTTCGTTTTTTAGCTGTTCGACCTCATGCCTCACGAACCGGTGCTGGTTCTGCCTTTGGGGAATTTCTCCAGGATGTCGCGGGCTGCTTCGGCAAACTGCGGGCCGAGGCGGGCGGGGTCGTTCACGGGGTCGACCATGGAACCGCGCCACACCAGGTTGTGGGTCTTGGCGTCGATGAAGTCCAGCACCAGCGTGCCTTCGCGGTACTGCTCGGTGCGGGTGGTTTGGTAGTAGGCCGGCGAATACCAGTAGCCGTAGTTCACGGGCAGCAGCAGGCCGCGGTAGCGCACGGCGTAGGGGTAGGCGAAGCCCGCCGCGGGCGGGGGCGGGTTGGTGACGGTGCGCTCGGCTTGCTCCACGTAAATGTGGGTGGTGAGGTAGAAATCGGGATTGCGGTTGACGCGCCGAATGCCGCGCTTGCCCAGCTCGCTCTCGATGGCCTGCCGAATGTTGTCCTGGGCAATGGGGCTGTTCAGCAGCGGGTTTTGGTCGCCCTGGGTTTTCACCTCGGTGTCGGCCCAGGCAAAGGTGCGGAACTTGGAAAAGTCGGTGCCGGGCCGCTGCTCCACGGTGACGGCCGGCGCGCAGGCGCTGAGCCACAGCAGCACCAGCGCAACCCACGAAAGGGAATGCTTCATAGTAAAAACGGTTAGAAAGGAAGGGAATGCCCAGATTTACCTCCTTAGCCGGGCGAAGGTTATCGCCCAGCTTTGGGCGGGCGGCGGGCCAACAAGCCATAAGCTGAGCCTTTTAGAGATGTTCACGGCTTAAGCTCAGCCCCGCAGCAAATGGATTACCTATTGACTTTTAAAGACCAAAATCAACTTTCCAAACATCTACTTTTTTATTTTAATCGAATAATTATAAATCATTCAGATTAGCCACCATTTTAAATCACAACAATTATTATTGATAACCAACTGATTGTTTAGCATAACTAAAAACCATCTCAATGTTGCCGATAAGCCCAACATTTATATTTATCATTTT
This sequence comes from Hymenobacter sp., assembly GCA_036387695.1. Taxonomy (GTDB): domain Bacteria; phylum Bacteroidota; class Bacteroidia; order Cytophagales; family Hymenobacteraceae; genus Hymenobacter. Next base: position 1,034 of record DASVTG010000685.1, read on the forward strand.
CTCAATCCAACTTTATTATTTTCGCCGTACGTCCAACTCTTTTAAACTAAGAATTTCCTTACCTTCTATTTCAACGCCATGAGTAGCTCCTCTACTTCCGTTTTACAGCGCAGCAACGTTACCATCTCGGGCGCCACGGGCCCCGACAAGCAAACCATCCTGTTTCTGCACGGCTTGGGCGGCGACCAAAGCAACTGGCGCCTGCTCACCTCGGCCTTTGAGGAGCGCTACCAAGTGGTGCTGCTCGACCTGATTGGGTCCGGCAATTCGGATGCGTCCGCCTACAGCACCACCGCCCACGGCACCCTCGACGGCCACGCCACCGACCTGCTGGGCGTGCTGAGCGCCCTGGCCCTGCACGACGTGGTGTTCGTGGGCCATTCCGTGGGCGCCATGATTGGGGTGCTGGCCGCCGTGCGCGAGCCCGAGCGGTTTGCCACAATGGTGCTCATCTCGCCCTCGCCGCGTTTCATCAACGAGGAGGGCTACACGGGCGGCTTCGAGCAGAAAGACATCACCGAGCTGCTGGCGGCCATGGACGGCGACTACCACGGCTGGTCGCACGGCTTTGCCCCGGTGATGATGGGCCAGCACGAGCGCCCCGAGCTGGTGATGGAGCTGACCAACAGCTTCGTGCAGTCCAACCCCGAAATCGTGAAACACTTCGCCCGCGTCACCTTCTTCTCCGACACCCGCGCCGAGCTGGATTTTCTCACCATCCCCACGCTGATTGTGCAGTCGGCGCACGACATCATCGCACCGCTGGCGGTGGGGCACTACATCAACGAGCAGCTGGCCGACAGCCGCATGGTGGTGGTGGAAACCGGCGGGCACTGCCCCCACCTCAGCGCGCCGGAGAAAACACTGGCCGCCATGAGCCACTTCCTGCACCACGAAACGGTGTTTCGGTAAGCGCGATGCAAGAGCCGAAAACCAGGCCGAAGGATTTCCTTCGGCTTTTTTGTGCGCGGTGATGCGGCCGAATCGAATACTGTAGCGACGCGACGCTTCGCGTCTCGGCGTTGGCGCCGCGTGGTGTCGTTCAACGCCGGCCGTTCAACGCCGAGACGCGGGTACGCGTCGGTACATCGTGCTGGCGGTCCACTCGCAGAAAAGGCCACCGCTGCGGCCGGGAACGATTGCGCAACTATTGTGGGCCAATGATGGTGGAATTCAGCGCAAAGACTGGCAACTTCACCCGGCAAACCATTCCCACCCTTTTCTTTTCGCTCATGGAACGCCGCACTTTCTTGCAGAACACGGGCTCGGCCCTGGCTGGCGCGCTGCTTACCGACAACCTCTTGGCCGCGGCCCTGGCGCCGGCCAAAAAGAAGCGCGTGGCCATGGTGGGCACCGGCCACCGCGGGCTGGGCATGTGGGGCGGCGAAGTGCTGAAAGAGCACGGCGACCACATGGAGTTCGTGGGCCTCTGCGACATCAACCCCGGCCGGGTGGAAACCGGCAAGAAACTGCTGGGCGTGAAATGCCCCACTTTCACCGACTTCGACAAGATGATGAAGCAGGTGAAGCCCGAC
>DASVTG010000686.1:0-2496 GCA_036387695.1 Hymenobacter sp.
CGACCCGGAGAACTACTGGCAGTATTTCCTGGGCATCGAGAATGCCCGCTTCCGCAAAAAAGTGTTGCCCGGCGACACCATCGTGTTTCACTGCCAGCTGCTGGCGCCCATCAAGCGGGGCATTGCCAAAATGCGCGGGCAAGCCTTCGTGAACGGCAAGGTGGTGTGCGAGGCCGAAATGAGCGCCGCCATTGTCCGCAAAGACGCTTAAAACCAATGAACAGTTATCAATGACCAATGAGCAAATCGTTACCATCCGCTGCCCGCTCCTTCGCCGATAATTGTTAATTGCTCATTGTTAATTGTTAATTGAGTAGAATGCTTTCCCCCCTCGCCTACATTCATCCTGCTGCTCGCATCGCGCCGGGCGTAACAGTCGAACCGTTTACGACCATAGCGGCAGATGTCGAAATTGGCGAGGGCACGTGGATTGGGCCCAACGTAACCGTCATGAACGGCACGCGCATTGGAGCAAACTGCCAGATTTTTCCGGGCGCCGTGATTGGGGGCGTGCCGCAGGATTTGAAATTTGCGGGCGAAGAAACCACCGCCGTCATCGGCGACTACACCGTGCTGCGCGAATGCGTGACCGTGAACCGCGGCACCGTGGACCGGGGCCGCACCGTGGTGGGCAGCCACTGCCTGCTGCAAGCCTACGTGCACGTGGCGCACGACTGCATCATCGGCAACCACTGCGTGATTTCTAATTCGGTGCAGATTGCCGGCCACGTTACCGTGGGCGACTGGGCCATTCTGGGCGGTACTTCGGCCATTCATCAGTTCGTCAGCATCGGCGCGCACGCTTTTCTGGGCGGCGGCTCGCTGGTGCGGAAAGACATTCCGCCGTTCGTGAAGGCGGCCCGCGAGCCCCTCACCTACGCCGGGGTGAATTCGGTGGGCCTGCGCCGCCGGGGCTTCAGCGAGGAACAAGTGACGAACCTGCACAACCTTTACCGGCTGCTGTTTCTGGGCGGCATGAATACCCAGGATGCCCTGGCCCGCATAGAGGCCGAAATTCAGCCCTCGCCCGAGCGCGACCAGGCCCTGGAGTTTATCCGAGCTGCCACGCGCGGCATCATCAAAGGCCCCAAGCGCGACAAGACCGGCGAGGCCGAGCTGGACTAGCCCGCCTTGCTGCTCCCGCCCCATCTTCTCAGTTAGTTAATTGTTCGTTGCCAATTGCACATTGACGCCACCGGCCTGGGCAAACGCTTTCAGCGCGACTGGATTTTCCGGGGCCTGAGCCGCGCTTTCCGCCCCGGCAGCGCCACTGCCGTGCTCGGCCCGAATGGCGCCGGCAAAAGCACGCTGCTGAACACCATTTCCGGCCAACTTTTGCCCACGGAGGGCATGTTGGCCTATTCGTTGGCGGGCAAAACGGTGGCGGTGGAAGACTTGCCGCGCCATTTGGCTTATGCCGCGCCTTACCTGGAATTGCTGGAGGAGTTGACCTTGTGGGAGCTGCTGCAATTTCATACCCGCTTCAAACCCCTGCGCCCCGGGGTTTCGCACGAACAGCTGATTGCCCTGATGTACCTCGAGAAATCAAGGAATCAGCTGGTCCGGGAATTCTCATCGGGGATGAAGCAGCGGCTCAAATTGGCGTTGGCGCTCTATGCCGATGCCCCCCTGCTTTTGCTGGATGAGCCCACCACCAACCTGGACGCCACGGGCGTGGCGTGGTACCAGGAGCACGTGCAAGCCACCCGCGCCGGCCGCACCCTGCTGCTCAGTTCCAACGTGCCCGCCGAGTACGCCTTTTGCGACGAGCAATTAGTGGTCACGGAATTCCAAAAAGCCCGCGCGCAGGGGGATGCTCTCTAGCAAACAACCTTCGCTCGTTCAGGCCTCTGCCATCAGATGTTATCTATTCAGATGTTAGGTTGAAAAAGCGCCATTCCAATGCTTGAGCTTAGATTTTGGTGAATAAATCTGTCGGTTAAGTCAACCGAAAATGCGCATGGCGCGTATCTTCGCGGCCAGCTTAAGCACGATTATTAACCTCATTCTATTCCCGCCCCGGCCATGAAAAGCCCCAACGACCTGGACGACGACTTGCTCGACGACGACTTGCTTGACGACGACGATAACCTTGATTCCTATGCTGCTAAAGGTGGTGCCGCCGCGCTCGGCAGTTCCGAAGACCGGCTTTCGGCCAAATACGCCGACTACCTGATGTGGTCCGACACGGGTTCGTCGCACGATGAGGCGCTGGACCTGGCCAACATGACGGAGGAGGAGTTTGCCGAAGCCGAGCGGGCCGAGAACGCCGACCGTGGCGGTTTCACCAGCCTCGATGACGATGACGACTTGGACCTCGATGACGACGATGACGAAGGCTACAGCAGTGGCCGGGGCAGCCGCCGCAGCAGCTTCGAAAGCGACGACTTTTAAGTAATCCAGTGAGACAACCACGAAAAAAGCCCCGCCGGAATAGTCCGACGGGGCTTTTTTCGTGGTTGTCTCACTGGATTACTTCCGACCGAAAACTTGCTT
>DASVTG010000687.1:0-5168 GCA_036387695.1 Hymenobacter sp.
CAATACTTATACATATACAGCAGCAATTCCTTTGTCGGTCATCCTGAGCGCAGCGAAGGACCTTCTCACGTGAGAAGGTCCTTCGCTGCGCTCAGGATGACCGACAAAGGAATTGCTGCTGTATATGTATAAGTATTGAGCACTGCATGGCCTCAGCCTCCCCGCTACGCTACCTCGGCGTTCGCGCCATAAATGCCTTCACCCCATCGCGCCCACTGTCCATCAACTGCTGTTTTTGGGCATCCGTCACCCGCTTGATTTTGGGACTGAAGCCTAAAAAATTGATGCTCACGGTGCGTTTCCAATCCTGCGGCTGCATGGGGTTGAGGTTTTCCAAAGCCACGGTGTAGAGGGCGCCCATGTAGGTGCTGAAATCCGTGACGTTGTAGGGGGCCAGTTGGCGCCGGCCGGTGGTGGCCGTATCCAGCGGAATCTGCTCGGCGCGGTCGAGGCGCAGGCCCAGCGTTTCGGGATTGAAGACGTTGCCGTTGGCATCGGGCGTACCAGCCGTTCCAGCGGGCAGGTAGCGGGGCTTGTCGAACAAGTCCACGGGGTAGTTGGCCAGCAGCCCGCCATCCACGAGCACCTGCACGGGCTGGCCGGGCGCTGGCTGGCCCGTAATGACGTTATTCTGCGCATCGAGCAGCACGGCCCGGAAATACAGCGGAATGCTCATGCTGATGCGCACGGCGTCGGCCACGCGCATGGTGGGGTTGGTTTCGTAGCTGAACACCTGCACGCGCTGGGTGGTGAGGTTGGTGCCGGTGGTGTAGAGGTCGCGGTAGCGGGTGGGGCCGTCCCGGTAGGGTTGTGCTTGAGCCAGCGCGTGCAGCTCGCCCAGGGTGAGGTTGGGCTGCTGGGTCTTGCGGGCCACCAGCTCGCTGAGGTAGGTGGCAAACTCGTCGCCGCGGTACCAGCCGTACTGCTTCACCAGCCGGTGGCTGCCGCCGAAAAAAATGAAGCGGCCGTCGTTGAGGCGCTGCACGGGCGTGGCATTTACCACGTCGATGATTTCCTGGGCCGAGTAGCCCACCGCCAGGAGCGCCGCCTGGATGGCCCCAGCCGAGGTACCTCCCACTCGCTCGATGCCGCGCAGCACTCCCTGCTGCTCCAGTTCCTGCAAAGCCCCGCCGTAGGCAATGCCCCGAATGCCGCCGCCTTCCATCACCAGGTTGCGGTAGCGCGGGGCCGGGCCCTGCTGGGCGTGGGCTGCCACGGCGCTGGCGCTGAGCAAGACCACTAACCCGAAGCGTACAAGTGAAACGAGCTTAAACATGAAGCCAAAGATACCGTAAGGCGCTGCGGACAAGGCCGCGCCTTGGCGGCGCCCGGGCCGGTATCTTTGCATCCGCAATCCAATTCCCACCCGCCCACTCATTCCGATTTTCCGCATGGCTCCCACTTCCGGCGACCCCGAAACCACCTCCGTTCTACCCGGCTCCGTCCTCGTTATTGGCGCTTGCGGCCAACTGGGCCTGGAATTAGTTGCGGCCCTGCGCCAGCGCTACGCCCCTCATTGCGTGGTGGCCGCCGACGTGCGCCCCCCGAAAAACCCCGAAATGCTGGCCGGCGGCCCCTTCGAGCTGCTCGACGTACTCGACCGCACCCGCCTCGACAAACTCATCCGGCAGTACCGCCCCAAGCAGATTTACCACTTGGCGGCCCTGCTCTCCGCCACGGCCGAAAAGAACCCGCTGTTTGGCTGGCAGCTGAACATGGACGGCTTGCTCATCGTGCTGGAGGCCGCCGTGGCCCACGGCGTGGCCCAGGTGTACTGGCCCAGCTCCATTGCCGTGTTCGGGCCCGACACCCCGCGCGACAACACGCCGCAGGTCACCGTCATGAACCCCAACACGGTGTACGGCATCAGCAAGCTGGCCGGCGAGCAGTGGTGCGAGTGGTACCACCGCAAGCACGGCCTCGACGTGCGCAGCCTGCGCTACCCCGGCCTCATCGGCTACAAGAGCCTGCCCGGCGGCGGCACCACCGACTACGCCGTGGACATTTACCACAAAGCCGTGTCTGGTGAAAATTACGAGTGCTTCCTCGAAGAAGACACTTACCTGCCGATGATGTACATGCCCGACGCGCTAAAAGCCACCTTGGACCTAATGCACGCCCCGGCCGAACAAATCAAGGTGCGTACCAGCTACAACCTGGGGGCCATGAGCTTTTCGCCCGCCGAAATCACGGCCGCCATCCAGCAGCACGTCCCCGATTTCCAGATAACCTACAAGCCCGACGGCCGCCAGCAGATTGCCAACTCCTGGCCCGCGAGCATCGACGATTCGACCGCTCGCAAGGACTGGGGCTGGCAGCCGGATTTCGACCTGCACAAGATGACGGCCGACATGCTCGTACACCTCAAAGAGTTGCAACCGGCCTAAAGCCAAAGGCCTCGGCTTGGCTAGCGCGCCGACTGGCGCTCTGGCTCAGCGGGCGGCTGCCGGTGCCGGGGCACGTTGAACAGCAGCGAAGTAGCCCACGGCACCAGGAAGCAAGCCACGGTGAGCAGGGTAAGGGCCACGTCGGCGGCTTCGCTTTCCAGGGCCTCGCTCACGGGGTGGCCCGGCAGGAAATGGCTGACCAGCGAGAGCATCAGCTTCAAGCCCAAAATGCCGATGACGACAAAAGCTGCCGTTTCGAGGAAGGGGTACTTGCCCATGAGCAGCACGAAGGCCTGCGCCACCAGGCGCATGGCCAGAATGCCAATGAACACGCCCCCGCAAATCAGAATCAGGTTGTCGGTGAAGGCCACGACGGCAAACACGTTGTCGATGGAAAACGCCAGGTCCATCAGCTCGATGAGCGCCACGGTGGCCCAAAACTTCCCCACCAAGCCCAGGGTGTTGCGGTAGAACCAGCTTTTTTGCTTGTCCACGGCGTTTTCGTCGTGCACCGGGCGGGCCTTGAAATGCCCAAAGGCCAGGTATAGCAGGTAAAACCCGCCGAGCGGTTTCAAAAACCAGAACTGGATGAGGAAGGAAGCAAACAGGATGCACAACCCGCGGAAAATGTAGGCGCCGAAAATGCCGTATTGCAGGGCCTTTTTGCGCTGTTCCTTGGGCAGGTCGCCCACCATGGTGGCCAGCACGGCGGCGTTGTCCACCGACAGCAGGCTTTCGATGATGACCAAGTTGCCCACAATGGCCAGCGAGGCCATAGGGTTGTCAAGAATTTGCTGAACGTATTGATTCACAGAGTAGAATTTAGGCGAAGAGAACGGCGGACACTTCCCTTATGCAACGACCAATTTTGGCGAAGGGTGCCCCGCCGCGCAGCAGGCAGCGCGAAGCAGCTTGGCTTGCCACGGCGCAAGAACGCCCCAACGCATCAAATCGAAGCTTTGCCGAGTGCTTCGGCCACCGTTACAACAGTATCTAACAGCTCCCGGGTTTGTTTCAGAATGGCGGCCCAGTTCTCCAAATACAGCATGTGACCCTGGCTGGGCAGCAGCTGCACCCGGGCCCCGGCAATGCGGCTGGCCAGGTACGGGATGTTGCCCGGCGCCCACACGCCGTCGGCGGTGCCGTGCCACAGCACCGTGGGCGCCCGTACGTCCTCGATGGCAAAGCCCGGCCGGCGGCACCACGCCTGCGCGTCGTCGTACACGCCGCGGCCGTGGTTGGCAAAGCCCTGCACGGCGGCATCGCGCAGCAGCTCGCGGAAGCCGGGCCGGCCGGTTACCGCGGCCTCGGCCGGGCGCATCAGGCGAACAAACCAGTCGATGGTGCGGTCAGGATGCCGGGCCCACTGCCGGCTGAGCCACAAGAACGTGGTGCGGTTCAGCCACGGGAAGGCCACCTGGCCCCAGTGCAGGGCCTTCCACATGGGCGAAAGCTGCCGGTAGGCGGCGGGCTCGCCCAGCGGCAGGCAGGTGCTGAGCAGCTGCACGGTGGCCACCCGCGCCGGGTGCCGCGCCGCCAGCGCCAGCGCGTGCACGCCGCCCACCGACCAGCCCATCACACCCACCGGCTCCCGTATTTCGAGTTCGTCCAAGCCCGCGGTCACGTCATCGGCAAAAGAGGGGAAGGTAAGCCGCCGGTACACGCTCGACTCGCCCACGCCGGGCCGGTCGAAGGCCAGGATTTGCAGCTGGAGGTGGTTTAGCAGCGCTTCGTCGTTCGGCAGCTCCAGGCTGGAAGAGCCGAAGCCGTGGTGAAACACCACCGCCCGGTGCGCCGGGTTGCCGTAGCGCGTCAGGCCCAGGCGGCGGCCGTCGGGCAGGCGCAGGGCGAGGGGCGTGGGGGCGGTGGCGGGGCAGCTGCTCCGGGTTTCGGACATGGGCGAAATACGGGGCGAGGTGCGCCGGGTTCGGCCAACGAGGGCGCAGCACACGCATACGAGTTGAGGAAAAGCCGCTTTTGGCGAACAACCCCCGGGCCGCGTTCGCAGTTGAAACAGAATCTGAACCCTTGCTCTTCCCGCTTTCCATGATAGTAAATTCCACGCCCGCCGGTTGGCAAATTATTTACCAGCAAGCCCACGCCTTGCTGGCCTCGCAGCTCGCCTGGCACTGGCCGCCCCTGCTGCCGGCCGACTTGTGGGTGGGCCTGCTGGCCGCCACTGCCCAGCACGACGACGAGCAGGAAGCCTGGCGCGGGCGCGGCGGACACCACGGCCTCACGCCCGCCGGGGCACCCGCCAACTTCACCCAAAAGGAGTTTTCGATGGAGCAGGCCCGGGGGGTGCTGGCCGCGGCCCGCTTTCAGGGGCAATGGCGCAGCTTGCTGACCAGCATGCATTTGAGCTGCTTGTACGAGGGAATGCGAGGGCAAAAGAAGGAGATTGATGCGTTTCTGGACGAGCTGCATGCCGGGCAGCAACGCTGGCGCCGGGCGCTTAAGCTCACCAAAGCCCAGGCCCAGCAAGCCTACGACCTGTTGCACTGGTGCGACCGGCTCTCGCTCATCTTGTGCCGGGGCGAGCTGCCCGAGATGGGCCGGGCCCTGGAAATCTACCGCGGCCCCGACGGCCGGCGCTACGACCTGCGCCAGCCCGCTCCCGGTGGGCCCGTGCAGGTATCGCCCTGGCCCTTTGCCGCACCCGAAATAGAGGTGAGCGTGGAAGCCAGCGTGCTCACCCAATTGCAGTTTCAGGACGACGCCGAACTGGCCGACGCCCTGCGCGCCGCCCCCGTCGAAACGCTGCGCTGGACGTTGCGCGCC